>NZ_JBEXCS010000072.1:0-52453 GCF_040605395.1 Streptomyces sp. NPDC005648
CGATCTGGGAGAGCGCTTCGTTCACACCGAAGAGGTCACTGGTTCGAACCCAGTATCGCCCACCGGGAGAGCCGGTCCGCACCACGCGGACCGGCTCTTTTTTGCTCGCGCCTCCCTCATGCCGCCGCCGGCAGGTCCGGTCGCAGCGGCCAGTCCGGGTTGACGATCTCCGGCGTGCCGCTCTTGGTGAACCACGCCTGCAGACCGCGCGCCTGCGCCGCGTGCCAACTGGTCTGCAGCGCGTGCAGTTCGGCCGGGGTCAGACGCTCCAGCCGGCCGGCGAAACGGCGCCCCAGGGCCCGTACGACATCCAGCGCGGCCAGTGCGTCCGCGCCCGCGTCGTGGGCGCCCTCCAGGGTGACGCCGTAGTGCGCGCACAGGTCGGTCAGGGTGCGGCGGCCCTTGCGGTAGCGGTCCAGGTGTTTGTCCAGGACCCGGGGGTCGAGGACGCGCAGCGCCGAGCCCTCGAACCAGCGGTCCAGGGAGGAGGCGCGATGGCGGCGCAACTCCCGGTCCAGCAGCGTCAGATCGAACGGCGCGTTCATCACCACCAACGGGCGGTTCATCGTGGCCTGTTCGGCCAGCTCCTCGGCTATCTCGAACATCACCGGGGCCGGCCAGCGGCCGTTGCGCTGCAGGTGCTCGTCCGTCAGGCCGTGCACCGCCGTCGCCGCCTCAGGCACCGGCACACCCGGGTTGACCAGCCAACGGCTCATCCGGGGCCGGGTGCCCGGTGCGTCCTGGACGACGACGGCGGCCGACACGATCCGGTCGGTCTCGACGTCGACACCCGTGGTCTCCGTGTCGAAGGCGGCCAGGGGCCCCTCGTACCAGGTCGTCATGCCTACACAACTCCTCGTTCACCCACGGCAGCTGACGTCCCGTCTTCTGCCTGTTTGGTGATACCCGGGCTGTTTGCGCCGTACGCCGGAAGGACACAACAGGAGTACGGGTCTTTGCAGTTCAGCGGCCCGCAGCGGGGAAACACTTGGCTTGGAAGGCTGTTTGGTCATGGCGATAGCGCAGCCCGAGCGGGGCGGGCTGCTGCCCGAACGTACGGGCCCCCTTCGCGGCACACTCGCCACCACCGCCTGCATGGAGACACTGCAGGTGGGCTATCTGCACGCCGTCGCCGCGGCGGCCGGCTGCTCGCTGTCGCAACCGTTTCCGGACAACGGCATCGACTGGCACGTCAGTCACGGCTCGCCGGGGCACACGGTCGACGACGAGGTCACCATCAAGGTGCAGCTGAAGTGCACGTACCAGGTCGCACCGAACCCACCGGGCCGGTTCTTCTCCTTCACGCTCGACAACGACCATCTGCGCAAGCTCGCGCGCACCCCGGTCTCCGTGCACAAGATCCTGGTCGTGATGCTCGTCCCCAGATCCCAGGACGACTGGCTGCGCGCCAGCCACGACCGCCTCGACCTGCGCCACTGCTGCTACTGGGTCAACCTCGCCGGACAGCCGATCACCGGCCGGACCCGGACCACCGTGCGGATACCGACCTCACGCATCTTCGACGACCGGGCCCTCTGCGAGATCATGACGCGGGTCGGGACGGGAGGCAGACCATGACGCACCGCCCGCTGGAGGAGCCACTGCGGCCGGTGAGGCCGCACCCCGACGACATCGCGGCTGCGGCCTGGCACCGGCCCCCCGAGCCCGAGCAGGTCGACCCCGCCGTCCTCAGCGCCCTGCTGCGTCGGCACGGCTGGCAGCGCCGAGGAGGGGCGCCCGGACGCTACGGCCGCTGGACCCCGCCGGGCCCCGGCGGCGCCGGCACCAGCCTGCTGGTGCCCGAGAGCCGGGCCTTTCCCGACAGCGACGACCTGCTCGGCGAGGCGATCGTCGCGCTGACCCGCAGCGGTACGCCGTCAGCGCGCGAGGTGCTGGTCGGCCTCGCCGTGCCCAGCGACGAGATCCGCTGGTGGCGCCAGGCCCCGACCGGGCCCGGCGACTCCGCGCCCTGGACGGTCGAGGAGCAACTGCGCTCCGCCGCCCGGCAGATGCTGCTCGCCGGTGCGCTCGCCACCCGCGCGCGGGCCGGCTACTACGGCGCCCGGCACCGCCGTGCCGCCGCCGCGCTGCTGGAGAGCGTGCTCGTCGGACCCGCGGTCGGCGACGGCCGCCTCACCGCCTTCGTGCCCGTCGGCACCGCCCGCCCGCTCGCCGTCCGACTCCACCAGGCCCTGTACGCCGCCCGCGAGGCCATCGACTACCAGCGCGCCACCGGCGGCATGGACGCCTTCGACGGGGCCGTGGAGGCGGGCGTCAGCCGTGAGCTCACGGAGTCCCTGATCGCGCTCGTACGGGGTACGGAAGGCGCGCGGATCGGAGTGGAGTGGGCGCCCGCCGCCGGTGTCCCCGACGGCTGCGCGGCGGGTGTCGAACCCGTCGAGTTCTCACCGGGCGACCTGCCCGTGCTGCGCGAGGCCGGTGCCCGCTTCCTGCGCGACGAGCCGTCGGTGGCGGTGCGGATCACCGGCACGGTGGTGCGGATGCGCAGGTCGGGGCCGCGCGGCGAGGGCAGCGTACGGCTGCGGGTGATCGCCGGGGCCGAGATACCGCATGTCCGTGTCACCCTCGACGAGGAGGACTACCGGATCGCCGGGCACGCCCACCTCGTGGGACTGCCGGTGCGGCTGCACGGGCGGCTGGAGAGCCGGGGCGGCTTCCGCCGGCTCACCGGTGCGGGCGACGTCGTACCGGTGCATGTGGACGAGGCGGAGCGGGACCGGCTGATGAAGTCGCTGCACGAGCATCTCGACTTCTTCGAGGAGGCGTGCAGCGGGGACGACTGCGACTGACGCCGCGGCGTCGTGCTCGGCCGGGGACTGTCGGTAACCGTTTCGCGGTCGGTGGGTCGGGGTCGGTACGATCCCCTATTGCGCGCGCTCCTGGTATGGCGCCGCACCCACCTTCAGTCAGGAGAGACCGGTGTCAGACGTCCGTGTGATCATCCAGCGCGATTCCGAGCGGGAAGAACGCGTGGTGACGACGGGCACTACGGCCGCCGAGCTCTTCGCCGGCGAGCGCTCGATCATCGCCGCCCGGGTCGCCGGTGAGCTCAAGGACCTCGCGTACGAGCCGCGCGACGGCGAGACCGTCGAGGGCGTCGAGATCTCCTCCGAGGACGGCCTGAACATCCTGCGCCACTCCACTGCGCACGTCATGGCGCAGGCCGTGCAGGAGATCTTCCCCGAGGCCAAGCTGGGCATCGGTCCGCCGGTCAAGGACGGCTTCTACTACGACTTCGACGTCGAGAAGCCCTTCACGCCCGAGGATCTCAAGGCCATCGAGAAGAAGATGCAGGAGATCCAGAAGCGGGGGCAGAAGTTCGCCCGCCGTGTCGTCACCGACGAGGCCGCCCGCGAGGAGCTGGCGAACGAGCCGTACAAGCTCGAACTGATCGGCCTCAAGGGCTCCGCATCCTCCGACGATGGCGCGGACGTCGAGGTCGGCGCAGGCGAGCTGACGATCTACGACAACCTGGACGCCAGGACCGGCGAGCTGTGCTGGAAGGACCTCTGCCGAGGCCCCCACCTGCCCTCCACCCGCCTCATCCCGGCGTTCAAGCTGATGCGCAACGCGGCCGCCTACTGGCGCGGCAGCGAGAAGAACCCCATGCTCCAGCGCATCTACGGCACCGCCTGGCCGTCCAAGGACGAGCTGAAGGCGTACCTCGACTTCCTCGCCGAGGCCGAGAAGCGCGACCACCGCAAGCTGGGCTCCGAACTCGACCTGTTCTCCATCCCGGAGCAGATCGGCTCCGGCCTCGCCGTCTTCCACCCCAAGGGCGGCATCGTCCGCCGGGTCATGGAGGACTACTCGCGCCGCCGGCACGAGGAGGAGGGCTACGAGTTCGTCTACACCCCGCACGCGACCAAGGGGAAGCTCTTCGAGACCTCCGGGCACCTGGACTGGTACGCCGACGGCATGTACCCGCCCATGCAGCTCGACGAGGGTGTGGACTACTACCTCAAGCCCATGAACTGCCCGATGCACAACCTGATCTTCGACGCGCGCGGCCGCTCCTACCGCGAACTGCCGCTGCGCCTCTTCGAGTTCGGGACCGTGTACCGGTACGAGAAGTCGGGCGTGGTGCACGGCCTCACCCGCGCGCGGGGCTTCACGCAGGACGACGCGCACATCTACTGCACCCGTGAGCAGATGTCGGAGGAGCTCGACAAGACGCTCACCTTCGTCCTCGGCCTGCTGCGGGACTACGGTCTGACCGACTTCTACCTGGAGCTGTCCACCAAGGACCCGGAGAAGTTCGTCGGCTCGGACGAGGTCTGGGAGGAGGCGACCGAGACGCTGCGCCAGGTCGCCGAGAAGCAGGGCCTGCCCCTGGTTCCCGACCCGGGTGGCGCCGCCTTCTACGGCCCGAAGATCTCCGTGCAGACCAAGGACGCGATCGGCCGCACCTGGCAGATGTCGACGATCCAGCTCGACTTCAACCTGCCGGAGCGCTTCGACCTGGAGTACACCGGCCCGGACGGCTCCAAGCAGCGCCCGGTCATGATCCACCGCGCGCTGTTCGGCTCCATCGAGCGTTTCTTCGCCGTGCTTCTGGAGCACTACGCGGGGGCGTTCCCGGCGTGGCTGGCCCCGGTGCAGGCGGTGGGCATCCCGATCGGGGACGCGCACGTCGAGTACCTGGCGAAGTTCGCCGCCGAGGCCAAGAAGAAGGGCCTGCGGGTCGAGGTGGACTCGTCCTCCGACCGCATGCAGAAGAAGATCCGCAACGCCCAGAAGCAGAAGGTGCCCTTCATGGTCATCGCGGGCGACGAGGACATGGCGGGCGGCTCGGTGTCCTTCCGCTACCGCGACGGATCCCAGGAGAACGGCATCCCGTTCGACGAGGCCATCGCGAAGATCGCCAAGGTCGTGGCGGAGCGGACCCAGGTCTGATCCCTCACTTCGTACGGGGCCCCCGGGAGGTCAGCTTCCCGGGGGCCCCTCGTCGTCCTCGCGCGTGAAGGACTGCAGCAGCCACGAGGCGAACGTGCCGGTCACCGCGCCCAGCAGGGCCAGGCCGATGACCATCATCCCGACCGCGATGAGGCGGCCCAGCGGTGTCACCGGGGTGATGTCGCCGTAGCCGACGGTCGTCAGGGTCGCGCAGGTCCACCAGATCGCGTCCCCGAACGTCTTCATGGTCGCTCCCGGCGCCCCGCGTTCCTGCTGGTAGACGGCGAGGGCACCGGCGAAGCCGAGCAGCACCGTGGCCAGCCCGGAGTAGGCGATCACGCGCGCGTGCAGCGCGAGCCGGGGCTTGCCGTGCCGTCGCTGCACGGCCTCGTAGACCTTGACGATCCGCAGGGGCCGCAGCAGCGGCAGGATCAGCACCGCCGTGTCCAGCAGGTGCCTGCGCACGAACCTGTGCCCCTGGCCGCTCAGTTTCCACAGCACCGCGTAGTTGAAGGCGAACAGCATCCAGGAGGCCAGCAGCACGGCGAGGGCGAAGTCCTGCCAGGGATCCGTCAGGCCGGGTGCCAGGACACGGACCGCGTAGGAGGCGAGGAAGAACAGCGACGCCACCGCGAGGGGTAGCTCGGTGCGCTGCTCCCAGCGGGCACCACGAGTGTCATCGTCCACGAGCCCAGCTTGGCCCGGCGGCCTTTTCCGCGAACCCCGGCGACACGCCGCGAACGGGCGACGCCATATGCTGCACTGCATGACGAGTGAGCCGGAGCAGCAGTGGGGAGTGGGGACGCAGGACGCCTTCCAGCGCCTGTGGACGCCCCATCGGATGGCCTACATCCAGGGCGAGAACAAGCCGACCGGTCCCGGTGCCGAAGACGGCTGCCCCTTCTGCTCGATCCCGGCAAAGTCCGACGAGGACGGGCTGATCGTCCGCCGCGGCGCACAGGTCTACGCCGTCCTGAATCTCTACCCCTACAACGGCGGCCACCTCATGGTCGTGCCCTACCGCCATGTCGCCGACTACACGGACCTCACCGACGCCGAGACGGTGGAGCTGGCCGCCCTGACCAAGCAGGCCATGACGGCCCTGCGCACCGCCTCGGGCGCCCATGGCTTCAACATCGGCATGAACCAGGGCACGGTGGCCGGCGCGGGCATCGCGGCCCACCTCCACCAGCACATCGTCCCCCGCTGGGGAGGCGACACCAACTTCATGCCGGTGGTCGGCCACACCCGTGTCCTGCCGCAGCTGCTGGCGGACACGAGGAAGATGCTGGCGGAGGCGTGGCCGGCCCAGTGACGGCCACGTCCGCTCACGCGTCGTAGACGTCGTCCTTCTTGGGCATGGGGTCCTGCACGTTCCCGCTGAGGAACGTGGACCGGGTGTCGAACTTCTCGGTGTTGACGTTGTGGCCCTTCAGGAACTCGATGGTCGACTCGTGCACCACCCGCAGCACGGGAGTCGCGGTGCGCAGCACGTCGTCCGTCATGAAGCGGTGCTTCCACGGCTGGTCGGCCCAGGCGTGCCGCAGCCCGAACGGTTCGGGCAGCGCCATCGAGCCGCCGAGCCAGTTCAGCAGCGGCGGATACCAGGTCAGCGGGGCGCGGGCCGTGAGGCGGACCACCTCGTCGCTGTCGACGAGCGGGAGCTTCACCTTGCGGGTCTCCCAGAACCGGACCGGATGGGCGACCTCCCTCTCCTTGGCCGCCGGCTTGCTCGAGAACAGCCCGTTGACCGGTCCCAGGGCGTGGCCGGTGAGCTCGATGCGCAGCGTCTTGTGCAGCACCGTCACCGAGACCATCATCGTGATGACCAACTGGCCGTCCCAGAGCGTCCACTGGACGCCCAGATAGTGCCGGTCACCCGTGTCGTACTGCTTGGTGTTGCAGATCTTCCGGATCTCCTCCAGGTTGATCTGGTGCGCCGTGGTGCCGCCGGGGCGGGATATCTCCTTGGCGCCCGCACCGATGTGCGAGACGACCCAGTGCGAGACCTTCGGCTTGGGGAAGCCGCCGGTGGTCAGCGGACCCGTGTTGAGCTTGGCCAGGTTCCGCTCGATGGCGCTCACCACGTCGAAGCTCTGGAACCTGTCGATCTCCGGCTCCGGCACGATGTGCTTGGACATGGCCACCCGCAGCGGGTCGGTCTCCTCCTTCTCGGAGACGTGCGGGATCAGATCCTCGGCGAGGTACCAGTGGCCCCAGCGGGTGCCCATGCCGAGGATGCCCTTGGGGCCGGCGTAGAAGACCGAGTTGGACCGCTGCTCGTTGTTCAGCTCGCCGAAGGCCTGGCGCAGCCGGTCGGCGCGGGTGTCGCCGGGGCTGGTGGGCACCGACTGGGGGACCTGGGCGCCCACGGTGCCGCCGGACAGGAGGCTGTCCCAGCGGGCGCGCAGATCGGTGGCCGAGCGCTCGCAGATCTGTTTGGCCAGCACCCAGCCGACGACCGGGGCGACGACCGCCAGGCGCGCGTACCACGCCCAGAAACCCGTGAACGGCATCCGGATCAGGAAGAGCACGGCCAGCGCGCCCACGGCGACGAGCAGCGTGGTGGCCAGCCCGGACGCCCGCTTGTCGTCGCGCTTGGCGATGGTGGTCCGTATCTGGAAGACCAGCAGCCAGACCAGCGTCCCGGGCAGGAACAGCACACCGCACAGCAGCATCACGGCGGTGAGCTTCCGGTCGCGCTGCCGGCGCAGGTTGTTCGCGGCCATGCAGTGCTCGACGACCGTCTGCGGTTCGATGCCGAAGGACTGCACGACCGGCTTCCGGCCGACGCCCAGCATCCGGGCGACCACCGCCTGGGAGAAGGCCTCGCCGAGGTTGGGCCGGAAGATCGTGGCCCACTTGCGGGGTGGCTTGACGGTCGACTCGTGCCACTCGTTGTTCGCCTCGAGGATCTTGCCGACCTCGTCGTCCCGGTAGGCCGCCGAGGCGAGCGCGAAGGTCGCCTTCTCGACCGAGCCGGTGATCGGCACCTGTGGAGTGATGAGATCCCAGGTCGGTTCAGTCATGCCAGCCCCCGATCGCCGCCCGACGTCACTTCTGCGGCTCTTCCCGACTTCCTTGCTCCGCACACCTGTTGATCAGGTCATCGCGATGATCGTGCGACAACTTGATCAGGAGTTCAGCGTATCCCCAGGCAGTGACATTCGTCGGCGGACGGCCGAAGCCGCCCGCCGACGCGGAGGGGCACCAACTACGTGGCGGCGCGCGCCTCTTCGCGAATCCTTTCCGCGATCTGGGACGGCATCGGCTCGTGCCGCGCGTAGGAGCGGTTGAAGCGGGCGGTGCCGTGGGAGAGCGAGCGCAGATCGACGGCGTACCGCCCGATCTCGATCTCGGGCACCTCGGCCCGGATCAACGTCCGGTTCCCGCTGGTCTGTTCCGTGCCCAGCACCCGGCCCCGCCGCCCGGACAGATCGCTCATCACGGCGCCCACGTAGTCGTCGCCGACCAGTACGGACACCTCGGCCACCGGCTCCAGCAGATGGATCCTCACCTCGGCCGCGGCCTCCCGCAGCGCGAGCGCGCCCGCCGTCTGGAAGGCGGCGTCCGAGGAGTCCACCGAGTGCGCCTTGCCGTCGAGCAGGGTCACCCGGACGTCGATCAGCGGGTATCCGGCCGCGACTCCCTTGGCCGCCTGGGCCCTCACGCCCTTCTCGACCGAGGGGATGAACTGCCGCGGCACCGCGCCGCCGACCACCTTGTCCACGAACTCGATGCCCGAGCCGCCGGGCAGCGGCTCCACCTCGATCTCGCAGATCGCGAACTGCCCGTGTCCACCGGACTGCTTCACATGCCGACCGCGCCCGGCGGCCTTGCCCGCGAACGTCTCCCGCAGCGACACCTTGTGCGGTACGACGTCGACCTGGACGCCGTAGCGGCTGCGCAGCCTCTCCAGCGCCACGTCCGCGTGCGCCTCGCCCAGGCACCACAGCACGACCTGGTGGGTGTCCTGGTTCTGTTCCAGCCGCATGGTCGGGTCCTCGGCGACGAGCCGGGCGAGGCCCTGCGAGAGCTTGTCCTCGTCGGCCTTGCTGTGCGCCTCGATGGCGAGCGGCAGCAGCGGGTCGGGCATCTGCCACGGCTCCATCAGCAGCGGGTCTTCCTTGGCGGAGAGCGTGTCGCCGGTCTCCGCGCGGCCGAGCTTGGCCACGCACACCAGGTCGCCCGCGATGGCGTGCGTCACCGTGCGCTGCTGTTTGCCGAAGGGGGTGGACAGCGCGCCGACGCGTTCGTCGACGTCGTGGTCCTCGTGCCCGCGGTCGGACAGGCCGTGGCCGGAGACATGGACCGTCTCGTCGGGGCGCAGCGTGCCGGAGAAGACGCGCACCAGCGAGACCCGGCCGACGTAGGGGTCGGAGGCCGTCTTCACGACCTCGGCGACCAGCGGCCCGGCCGTGTCGCAGGGTTTGATCTCGCGCGGCTTGCCGTCGATGGTCGTGACCCCCGGGGTGGGGTGCTCGAACGGCGTCGGGAAGCCGCCGGTGACCAGCTCCAGCAGCTCGACCGTGCCGAGCCCCTGCTTCGCGCCCTCGGCCGCGGGGGCGGCGGCCAGGACGGGGTGGAAGACCCCGCGCGCCACGGCCCGCTCCAGGTCGTCGACGAGCGTCTTGAAGTCGACCTCCTCGCCGCCCAGATAGCGGTCCATGAGGGTCTCGTCCTCGCTCTCCGAGATGATCCCCTCGATCAGCCGGTTGCGGGCCTCCTCGATCTCCGGCAGCTGGTCCTCGCCGGGCTCGGTCTCCTTGCGCTCACCGGACGAGTAGTCGAACAGCTTCTGCGACAGCAGCCCGGTGAGACCCGTCACCGGCGCGTGCCCGTCCGCGCCCTGCGGGCCGTGCAGCGGCAGATAGAGCGGAAGCACGGCGTCGGGGTCGTCCCCGCCGAAGGCCTCCGCGCACGTCCGGGTCATCTCCTCGAAGTCCGACCGGGCCGCCTCCAGATGCGTGACCACGATCGCCCGGGGCATACCGACGGCGGCGCACTCCTCCCACACCATGCGTGTCGAGCCGTCCACTCCGTCCGAGGCGGAGACGACGAAAAGGGCCGCGTCCGCGGCGCGCAGACCGGCCCTCAGCTCCCCGACGAAGTCGGCGTATCCGGGGGTGTCGAGGAGGTTGACCTTGATGCCGTCCCATTCCACCGGCACCAGGGAGAGTTGTACCGAGCGCTGCTGCCGGTGCTCGATCTCGTCGTAGTCCGAGACGGTGCCGCCGTCCTCCACACGGCCCGCCCGGTTCACCGCCCCCGCTGTCAGCGCGAGAGCTTCCACCAGTGTCGTCTTGCCCGATCCGGAGTGGCCGACCAGCACCACATTCCGTACGGACGCGGGGTGGTCGGCCGCCGTAGCCCTGCCGGCGGCTCCGGGGTGTGTGTTCGCCTTGTCGCCCATGCTCCTGCCTCCCGTGCACGGTGAGGTCACTGTGGGCGCGGGCATGCCGGGCCGCGTGCGGTGGCGGCTCCGATGACGCCCGCGGTCCTTCGAGCTTTCCACTCCCGTCACGGTGCGTCCATACGAGCGACGCGATCGCGCTGTTACCCGTATGCCTTCAGGACGTGACACGGGCGTCCGGGTGCCCGACCGTCGCACACACGCGCGCGTGGCTACGATGGGCCAGCCGGTGGCCAGCAGGGGCCGTACGGCGACACCGACCCTCGGGAAGGCCATGCTGAACAAGTACGCGCGTGCATTCTTCACGCGTGTCCTCACACCGTTCGCCGCGTTTCTCATCCGGCGGGGCGTCAGCCCCGACACGGTCACGCTCCTGGGTACCGCCGGAGTGGTCGCGGGCGCGCTGGTCTTCTACCCCATGGGCGAGTTCTTCTGGGGCACGGTCGTGATCACGCTGTTCGTGTTCTCGGACCTGGTGGACGGCAACATGGCCCGCCAGCTGGGCCGCTCCAGCCGCTGGGGCGCCTTCCTGGACTCCACGCTCGACCGGGTCGCCGACGGCGCGATCTTCGGCGGCTTCGCCCTCTGGTACGCCGCCGGCGGCGACAACATCGCCCTGTGCGCGGTCTCCATCTTCTGCCTGGCCAGCGGTCAGGTGGTCTCGTACACCAAGGCCCGCGGCGAGTCGATCGGTCTGCCGGTCGCCGTCAACGGTCTCGTCGAGCGTGCCGAGCGCCTGGTGATCTCGCTGGTCGCGGCCGGTTTCGCGGGACTGCACAAGTTCGGCGTGCCCGGCATCCAGTACCTGCTGCCGGTCGCCCTGTGGATCGTCGCCGTGGGCAGCCTCGTCACGCTGATCCAGCGGGTGGTCACCGTCCGCCGGGAATCGGCCGAGGCGGAGGCCGCAGCGGCCGCCCAGGAGAGCGAGAACGCCCCCCAGGGCAGCGCCGCCCAGGGCAGCGAGAACGCCTCCCAGGGGAGTGAGGCGGCGAAGTGAGCTTCCGGGATCAGGTGACCGACGGGCTGTACGGGCTGGGCTGGAGCACGGTCAAGAAGCTCCCGGAGCCGGTCGCCGTACGCCTCGGCCGGACCATCGCCGACCTCGCCTGGAAGCGGCGCGGCAAGGGCGTGCGGCGCCTGGAGAGCAACTACGCGCGCGTGGTGCCCGACGCGGGCCCCGAGCGCCTGGCCGAGCTCTCACGCGCGGGCATGCGCTCCTACCTGCGCTACTGGATGGAGTCGTTCCGGCTTCCGGCGTGGAGCCCCGAGCGCATAAGGAAGGGCTTCGACCCCAAGGGCCTGCACCACCTGACCGACGGCATCGCCTCCGGCCGGGGTGTCATCCTCGCGCTGCCGCACATGGCCAACTGGGACCTGGCCGGCGCCTGGGTCACCACCGAGCTGGAGACGCCCTTCACGACGGTCGCCGAGCGCCTCAAGCCCGAGACCCTCTACGACCGTTTCGTCGCCTACCGCGAGGGCCTGGGCATGGAGGTGCTCCCGCACAGCGGCGGCACCGCCTTCGGCACCCTGGCGCGCAGGCTCCGAGACGGCGGCCTGGTCTGTCTGGTCGCCGAGCGGGACCTGTCCTCGTCCGGCGTCGAGGTCGGGTTCTTCGGCGAGGCCACCCGGATGCCGGCCGGACCCGCGCTCCTGGCGCAGCAGACCGGCGCCCTGCTCCTCCCGGTGACGCTCTGGTACGACGAGTCGCCCGTCATGCAGGGACGGGTCCATCCCCCGATCGAGGTACCCGAGACAGGTACCCGCGCCGAGAAGACGTCTGTCATGACACAGGCGCTGGCCGATGCCTTCGCCTCGGGGATCGCCGACCATCCGGAGGACTGGCACATGCTGCAGCGCTTGTGGCTGAAGGACCTCGACCCCGGTAAGGGGCCCTCGTGAGGATCGGCATCGTCTGCCCGTACTCCTGGGATGTCCCGGGCGGCGTCCAGTTCCACATCCGCGACCTCGCCGAGTACTTCATCGGCCTGGGCCACGAGGTCTCCGTCCTCGCCCCCGCCGACGACGACACACCCCTGCCGCCCTACGTCGTCTCGGCCGGCCGCGCGGTCCCGGTGCCGTACAACGGCTCGGTCGCCCGCCTCAACTTCGGCTTCCTGTCGGCCGCCCGGGTCCGCCGCTGGCTGCACGACGGCGCGTTCGACGTCATCCACATCCACGAGCCGACATCGCCGTCGCTGGGCCTGCTGGCCTGCTGGGCGGCACAGGGGCCCATCGTGGCGACGTTCCACACCTCCAACCCCCGCTCGCGCGCGATGATCGCCGCGTACGCGATCCTCCAGGCGGCCCTGGAGAAGATCAGCGCGCGGATCGCGGTGAGCGAGTACGCCCGCCGCACCCTGGTGGAGCATCTCGGCGGCGACGCGGTCGTCATCCCGAACGGCGTCGACGTCGGCTTCTTCGCCGAGGCCGAGCCCAGGCCGGAGTGGCAGGGCGACACGATCGGCTTCATCGGCCGCATCGACGAGCCCCGCAAGGGCCTGCCGGTGCTGATGAAGGCGCTGCCGAAGATCCTGGCCGCCCGCCCGCAGACCCGGCTGCTGGTCGCGGGGCGCGGTGACGGGGAGGAGGCGGTCGAGTCCCTGCCGGCCGGGCTCCGGTCCCGCGTCGAGTTCCTGGGCATGGTCAGCGACGCGGACAAGGCCCGTTTCCTGCGCAGCGTCGACCTGTACATCGCCCCCAACACCGGCGGCGAGAGTTTCGGCATCATCCTGGTCGAGGCCATGTCGGCGGGCGCGCCGGTCCTCGCCTCGGACCTGGACGCCTTCGCCCAGGTCCTGGACCAGGGCGCGGCCGGCGAGCTCTTCGCCAACGAGGACTCCGACGCGCTCGCCGAGGCGGCCGTTCGTCTGCTGGCCGACCCGGACCGCCGGGCCGAGCTGCGGGAGCGGGGGAGCGCCCACGTACGACGCTTCGACTGGTCCACCGTGGGCGCGGACATCCTGTCGGTGTACGAGACGGTGACGGACGGCACGACGGCGGTGGCGGCCGCGGAGGACGAGCGGGGGCCGGGGCTGCGGGCACGGTTCGGGCTCGCGCGGGACTGAGTACGGGTTCGCGCTCGCGCGGGACTGAGTACGGGTTCGGGCTCGCGCGGGACTGGGCGCGGGCGCGGCTCACGGGCCCCGGTAACCTGACCGCCCGTGACCGCAACCCTGATCTGGATCCTCGTCGCCCTCGTCGCCGTCGGCCTCTATCTGAGCTGGACCGCGGGGCGGCTGGACCGTCTGCACACCAGGATCGACGCCGCCCGCGCCGCGCTCGACGCGCAGTTGCTGCGCCGGGCCTCGGTGGCGCAGGAACTGGCCACCTCGGGTGTCCTGGACCCCGCCGCCTCGATCGTCCTGTACGAGGCCGCGCACGCCGCCCGGCAGGCCGAGGAGGAGCAGCGGGAGGTCGCCGAGAGCGAGCTCAGCCAGGCCCTGCGGGCCGTCTTCGCGGAGGCGCCCCAGGTGGAGGCGGTCCGTGAGGCCCCCGGTGGCGAGGCGGCCGCCCACGAGCTCACCGAGGCCGTACGGCGCGTCCCGATGGCCCGGCGCTTCCACAACGACGCCGTGGGCGCCGCCCGCCGTCTGCGCGAACACCGCAAGGTCCGCTGGTTCCGCCTGGCCGGTCACGCCCCCTTCCCGATGGCCTTCGAGATGGACGACGAGCCTCCGACGGCGCTGGCCGACCGGGCCGCGTAGACGGCTCCCGTCCCGAAAAGGATCCACCGGCTTCCCATTGGCCCTTGCAGTGGACTGGCCCACTCGCGTTTCCTCGGTGTCTGCAGAAACCCTCTTTCACTTCAGCGAGGTCATCCGTGTCCAGCACGCTCTCCGAAAACCAGGCCCCCGAGACCGGCACCGCCCGCGTGAAGCGCGGCATGGCCGAGCAGCTCAAGGGCGGAGTGATCATGGACGTCGTCACGCCGGAGCAGGCGAAGATCGCCGAGGACGCGGGCGCCGTCGCCGTCATGGCCCTGGAGCGGGTCCCCGCCGACATCCGCAAGGACGGCGGCGTGGCCCGCATGTCCGACCCGGACATGATCGAGGGCATCATCGAGGCCGTCTCCATCCCGGTCATGGCCAAGTCCCGCATCGGCCACTTCGTCGAGGCCCAGGTCCTGCAGTCCCTCGGCGTCGACTACATCGACGAGTCCGAGGTCCTCACCCCGGCCGACGAGGTCAACCACTCCGACAAGTGGGCCTTCACCACCCCCTTCGTCTGTGGTGCCACCAACCTGGGCGAGGCCCTGCGCCGCATCGCCGAGGGCGCCGCCATGATCCGCTCCAAGGGCGAGGCCGGCACCGGCAACGTCGTCGAGGCCGTCCGTCACCTGCGCCAGATCAAGGGCGAGATCGCCAAGCTGCGCGGCTGCGACAACAACGAGATCTACGCTGCCGCCAAGGAGCTGCGCGCCCCGTTCGAGCTGGTCAAGGAGGTCGCCGAGCTCGGCAAGCTCCCGGTGGTGCTGTTCTCGGCCGGCGGCGTGGCCACCCCCGCCGACGCCGCGCTGATGCGCCAGCTCGGCGCCGAGGGCGTCTTCGTCGGCTCCGGCATCTTCAAGTCCGGCGACCCGGCCAAGCGCGCCGCCGCCATCGTGAAGGCCACCACCTTCTACGACGACCCCAAGATCATCGCGGACGCGTCCCGCAACCTCGGCGAGGCCATGGTCGGCATCAACTGCGACACCCTCCCCGAGACCGAGCGCTACGCCAACCGCGGCTGGTAACCCACCCCATGTCCAACGAAGTCCCTGTCATAGGCGTCCTGGCCCTCCAGGGCGACGTACGGGAGCACCTCGTCGCCCTGGCCGCGGCCGACGCCGTGGCCAGGCCGGTCAGGCGCCCCGAGGAACTCGCCGAGGTCGACGGACTCGTCATCCCCGGCGGCGAGTCCACCACCATCTCCAAACTCGCCGTCCTCTTCGGCCTGATGGAGCCCCTGCGCGCGCGTGTGCGCGACGGCCTGCCCGTCTACGGCACCTGCGCGGGCCTCATCATGCTCGCCGACAAGATCCTCGACCCGCGCTCGGGCCAGGAGACCGTCGGCGGCATCGACATGATCGTGCGCCGCAACGCCTTCGGCCGGCAGAACGAGTCCTTCGAGGCCGCCCTCGACGTGAAGGGCGTTCCGGGCGATCCTGTGGAGGGCGTGTTCATCCGCGCCCCCTGGGTCGAGTCCGTCGGTGCCGAGACCGAAGTGCTCGCCGAGCACGACGGCCACATCGTCGCGGTCCGCCAGGGCAACGCGCTCGCCACGTCGTTCCACCCGGAACTGACCGGCGACCACCGCGTGCACTCCCTGTTCGTCGACATGGTGCGCGCGAACCGGACACCGGAGTAGGGGCGGAGTCCTTGTAGGATCTCTGGCGTTCGTTCATAGATGGGTTACGCGAAGGAGACAGGCAGATGTCCGGCCACTCTAAATGGGCCACGACGAAGCACAAGAAGGCCGTGATCGACGCCAAGCGCGGCAAGCTCTTCGCGAAGCTGATCAAGAACATCGAGGTCGCCGCGCGCATGGGCGGCGTCGACCTCGAAGGCAACCCGACGCTGTACGACGCCGTGCAGAAGGCCAAGAAGCAGTCGGTGCCGAACAAGAACATCGACTCCGCGATCAAGCGCGGCGGCGGTCTCGAGGCCGGTGGCGCCGACTACGAGACCATCATGTACGAGGGCTACGGCCCGAACGGCGTCGCCGTGCTCATCGAGTGCCTCACCGACAACCGCAACCGCGCCGCCTCCGACGTGCGCGTCGCCATGACCCGCAACGGCGGCAACATGGCGGACCCGGGCTCGGTGTCGTACATGTTCAGCCGCAAGGGCGTCGTGATCGTCCCCAAGGGGGAGCTGAGCGAGGACGACGTCCTCGACGCGGTCCTGGACGCGGGCGCCGAGGAGGTCAACGACCTCGGCGAGACCTTCGAGGTCATCAGCGAGGCCACCGACCTGGTCGCGGTCCGCACCGCCCTCCAGGACGCCGGGATCGACTACGACTCCGCCGACTCCAGCTTCGTGCCGTCCGTCCAGGTCGAGCTGGACGAGGAGGGCGCCAAGAAGATCTTCAAGCTGATCGACGCCCTGGAGGACAGCGACGACGTGCAGAACGTCTTCGCCAACTTCGACGTGAGCGACGAGATCATGGAGAAGGTCGACGCGTAACGCCACCGCGAGCTGAGCGGACAAAGCGGCTCAACGGGCCGACGGGACACGCCCCGTCGGCCCGTCGCCATGTCGGCCGTTGTCGGTGGCACCCGATAGCCTGCACGAACTGGGGCTGAGCCCGGTGAGGCTGGGGGAGATCGAAGGAGGGGCGCGGTGCGCGTACTCGGGGTGGACCCGGGACTGACCCGATGTGGTGTCGGCGTCGTCGAGGGCGTCGCGGGCCGGGCGCTGACGATGGTCGGCGTCGGTGTCGTCCGCACGCCCGTGGACGCCGAGTTGGGGCAGCGCCTCGTCGCGATCGAGCAGGGCATCGAAGCCTGGCTGGACGAGCACCGGCCCGAATACGTCGCCGTGGAGCGGGTGTTCAGCCAGCACAACGTACGGACCGTGATGGGCACCGCCCAGGCCAGCGCCGTCGCCATGCTCTGCGCCGCCCGCCGCGGCATCCCCGTCGCCCTGCACACCCCCAGCGAGGTCAAGGCCGCCGTCACCGGCAGCGGTCGCGCCGACAAGGCCCAGGTCGGAGCCATGGTCACCCGCCTGCTCCGGCTGGACGCGCCCCCGAAGCCCGCCGACGCCGCCGACGCCCTAGCGCTCGCCATCTGCCACATCTGGCGCGCCCCCGCGCAGAACCGACTCCAGCAGGCCGTCGCCCTGCACACAGCCACAGCCACAGCCACAGCCACAGCCCAGACCTCAGCAGGGACCACAGCACGGAAAGGCCGTACGGCATGATCGCCTTTGTGAGCGGCACGATCGCCGCCCTCGCTCCCGACGCGGCGGTGGTCGAGGTCGGCGGCGTCGGCATGGCCGTGCAGTGCACGCCGAACACGCTCTCGACCCTCCGTCTCGGCAAGCCGGCCAAGCTCGCCACCTCCCTGGTCGTCCGGGAGGACTCCCTCACCCTCTACGGCTTCGTCGACGACGACGAGCGCCAGGTGTTCGAGCTGCTCCAGACCGCGAGCGGGGTCGGCCCGCGCCTCGCCCAGGCCATGCTGGCCGTCCACACCCCCGACGCCCTGCGCCGCGCGGTCTCCACGGGGGACGAGAAGGCCCTGATCGCCGTGCCGGGCATCGGCAAGAAGGGTGCCCAGAAGCTGCTTCTGGAGCTGAGGGACCGGCTCGGCGAGCCGATCGGCGCCCCCGCGATCGGCGCCCCGGTCAGCCAGGGCTGGCGCGACCAGCTGCACGCCGCCCTGATCGGCCTCGGCTACGCCACGCGCGAGGCGGACGAGGCCGTCACCGCCGTGGCACCGCAGGCCGAGGCGGCCGGGGGAACACCTCAGGTCGGTCAGCTGCTGAAGGCCGCCCTGCAGACCCTGAACCGCGCCCGCTAGGAGAACGTCAGTGAACTGGGACGACACGACCGACGAGACCGCCCCCGCCGCGGAGCGGCTGGTGGGCTCTGTCGCCGACCGTGAGGACCAGGCCGTGGAGGCCGCCCTGCGCCCCAAGGACCTGGACGAGTTCATCGGCCAGGAGAAGGTCCGCGAACAGCTCGACCTGGTCCTGCGTGCCGCACGCGCGCGTGGCGCCACCGCCGACCATGTGCTGCTCTCCGGCGCCCCGGGCCTCGGCAAGACCACCCTCTCGATGATCATCGCCGCCGAGATGGGCGCCCCGATCCGCATCACCAGCGGCCCGGCCATCCAGCACGCCGGCGACCTGGCGGCGATCCTCTCCTCCCTCCAGGAGGGCGAGGTCCTCTTCCTCGACGAGATCCACCGCATGTCGCGGCCCGCCGAGGAGATGCTGTACATGGCGATGGAGGACTTCCGCGTCGACGTCATCGTCGGCAAGGGCCCGGGAGCCACCGCGATCCCCCTCGAACTGCCCCCGTTCACCCTGGTCGGCGCCACCACCCGCGCGGGCCTGCTGCCGCCCCCGCTGCGCGACCGCTTCGGCTTCACCGCACACATGGAGTTCTACGAGCCCGCCGAACTGGAGCGGGTCATCCACCGCTCCGCGAACCTCCTCGACGTGGAGATCGAGGCGGACGGCGCCGCCGAGATCGCCGGCCGCTCCCGCGGCACACCCCGTATCGCCAACCGTCTGCTGCGCCGGGTCCGGGACTACGCGCAGGTGAAGGCCGACGGGCTCATCACCCGCGAGATCGCGGCCGCCGCGCTGAAGGTCTACGAGGTCGACGCCCGCGGCCTCGACCGTCTCGACCGCGGAGTCCTGGAGGCTTTGCTGAAGCTTTTCGGAGGCGGTCCGGTCGGCCTGTCCACCCTCGCCGTCGCGGTGGGGGAGGAGCGCGAGACCGTCGAGGAGGTCGCCGAGCCCTTCCTCGTACGCGAGGGACTGCTCGCCCGGACCCCCCGCGGCCGGGTCGCCACGCCCGCCGCGTGGACGCATCTCGGCCTCACCCCGCCCCGCTCGGCGATTGCGGGAAACGGACAACAGGACCTGTTCGGGACGTGATGGCATCGTGACGGGGTGGTATTGGCCCGGTCAGGAACCCAGGTGCCATGCTGAGCGTTGTTCCTTGCGCGCGGACTCGCTTAGACTCCGCCGATGCCGCCTTTGTCGGCGGTATACATACCCCCATCCATCAGGCCGCTCCCCATCGCGGTCGTGCGAAGGAAACTCCGTCCCGTGAATATCACCATGCTCCTCCCGTTCATCGTGCTCATCGGGGCCATGTTCCTCATGACCCGCTCGGCCAAGCGCAAGCAGCAGCAGGCCGCGACGATGCGCAACGAGTTGCAGCCCGGCAGCGGCGTCCGCACGATCGGGGGCATGTACGCGACGGTCAAGGAGGTCAACGAGGACACCGTCCTCCTGGACGCCGGCCCGGGCGTCGAGCTCCTCTTCGCGAAGAACGCCATCGGTTCCGTGCTCAGCGACGACGAGTACAACCGCATCGTGCACGGCATCGAGCACGACCTGAAGTCCGACTCCGACGTCGTCCCGGACGACGCCTCCTCCCTCACCGAGACCGACGACTCCGCCGACGAAGCTGCCGCCGCCTCCGACGACAAGTCAGTCGACCTCGGCAAGAAGGACGCGCCCGAGGAGCCTGCCGACGAGACCGTCACCGCAGAGGCGAAGTCGGACGAGGAGCCGAAGAAGACCGACGGCGACTCCGACGCGAAGTAGTGACGTCCCGGGGCACGCGGCCGACCTCGCGTGCCCCGGGACGCGCGCATCTCGCACACGGGGATCCCGACACCATGTCATGGCCGACACCGCGCTGACCCGGCGCGGAGCGGCCCGAGAGGGAGTACGAGAAGGTGGCAGCACCTAAAAAGGGCCGGAGCGCGGGCGCCCAGAGCAAGCCAGGACGCTCGCTGGCCCTCATTCTGATCGCCATTGTGGCGCTCACCGGCGGAATGTTCGCCTCCGGGAACACCACCCCGCGCCTGGGCATCGACCTGGCCGGCGGTACGAGCATCACGCTCGAAGCGGTGAACGAGCCCGGCCAGCCCAACGCGATCAACAAGACCAACATGGATACCGCGGTCGCCATCATGAACCGCCGTGTCAATGGTCTCGGTGTCTCCGAGGCGGAGGTCCAGACCCAGGGCGACCGGAACATCATCGTCAACATCCCCAAGGGCACGAACTCCAAGGAGGCCCGGGACCAGGTCGGCACCACCGCCAAGCTGTACTTCCGGCCGGTCCTCGCGACCGAGGTCTCGGGCGCCGCCGCGACGACCAGCCCGTCGCCGAGCGCCTCCAGCAGCGCTTCGGGCAAGTCGACCGACAAGTCGACGCAGAAGGCCACCAGCACCTCGAGCCCCTCGGCGAAGCCCTCGGCCACCGCCACCTCGCAGGGCCGCGCGGTCACCGACGCCCTGAAGGCGGACTCGACGCCGAGCGCCACCGCCTCCTCCAGCGCCAAGGCGTCCGCCAGCCCCACCCCGGCCGCGAGTGACAGCGCCGCCGCCAGCGCCGCGGCGAACAAGCTCGAGGCGGAGTACACGGCCCTCGACTGCACCAAGAAGTCGGACCGCGCCACCGCCGGCAAGACCGCCAAGGCCTCCGACCCCACCGTCGCCTGCGGCAACTCCTCGGGCACGTGGCAGAAGTACGTCCTCGGCCCCGCCGCGGTCGACGGCACGGACGTGAAGCAGGCACAGGCCGTCTTCAACACCCAGACCGCCGCCGGCTGGACCGTCAACATGGAGTTCACCGGCAAGGGCACCAAGAAGTTCGCCGACATCACCGGCCAGCTCGCGCAGAAGACGCAGCCGCAGAACCAGTTCGCGATCGTCCTCGACGGCGACGTGGTCTCCGACCCGCGCGTCAGTGAGGCGCTCACCAGCGGCAGCGCGGAGATCTCCGGCAGCTTCACCCAGCAGGAGGCGCAGAGCCTCGCCAACATGCTGAAGTACGGCGCCCTGCCGCTCACCTTCAAGGAGGCGAGCGTCACCACGGTCACCGCCGCGCTCGGCGGCGAGCAGCTGCACGCCGGTCTGATCGCGGGCGCCATCGGCCTCGGACTCGTCGTGATCTACCTGCTGCTCTTCTACCGCGGCCTGTCGGTCATCGCCATTCCCTCGCTGCTGGTCTCCGGCGCCCTCACCTACGCGCTCATGTCGCTGCTCGGTGAGGCCATCGGCTTCGCGTTGAACCTGCCGGCCGTCTGCGGCGCGATCGTCGCGATCGGTATCACCGCGGACTCGTTCATCGTGTTCTTCGAGCGCATCAGGGACGAGATCCGCGAGGGCCGTACCCTGCGTCCCGCCGTCGAGCGGGCCTGGCCGCGCGCCCGGCGCACCATCCTGGTCTCCGACTTCGTGTCGTTCCTCGCCGCCGCGGTGCTGTTCATCGTCACCGTCGGCAAGGTCCAGGGCTTCGCGTTCACGCTCGGCCTGACCACCGTGCTCGACGTGGTCGTCGTCTTCCTGTTCACCAAGCCGCTGATGACGATCCTCGCGCGCCGCAAGTTCTTCGCGAACGGCCACAAGTGGTCCGGCCTGGACCCGAAGGCACTCGGAGCCAAGCCGCCGCTGCGCCGCACCCGTCGTTCCGCCCCCGTCGACCCGAAGGAGGCGTGAGATGTCGAAACTCGGCAGCCTCGGCGCCCGACTGCACCGCGGCGAGGTCGGCTACGACTTCGTCGGCAAGCGCAAGATCTGGTACGGCGTCTCGCTCCTGATCACCATCACGGCGATCCTCGGTCTGGCCGTGCGCGGCCTGAACATGGGCATCGAGTTCCAGGGCGGCGCCGTCTTCACCACGCCCAAGAACATGACCGCCTCGGTCGCCCAGGCCGAGACGTACGCGCAGGACGCCTCCGGTCACGACGCGGTCGTCCAGAAGCTCGGCGACGGCAGCCTGCGCATCCAGATCGCCGGCATCGACACCGACAAGTCCGACGCGATCAAGAGCAAGCTCGCCGACGACCTGAAGGTCAACCCGGAGAACCTCGCCGCCGACCTGGTGGGCCCCAGCTGGGGTGACCAGATCGCCAACAAGGCCTGGGAGGGCCTGGCGATCTTCATGGTCCTGGTGGTGATCTACCTGGCGATCGCCTTCGAGTGGCGCATGGCCATCGCCGCGCTCGTCGCCCTGATCCACGACATCACCATCACCACCGGTATCTACGCCCTCGTCGGCTTCGAGGTCACCCCGGGCACCGTGATCGGTCTGCTCACCATCCTCGGTTACTCGCTCTACGACACGGTCGTCGTCTTCGACAGCCTCAAGGAGCAGACGAAGGACATCACCAAGCAGACCCGCTGGACCTACAGCGACATCGCGAACCGTTCGATCAACAGCACCCTGATGCGGTCCATCAACACGACCGTGGTGGCGCTGCTGCCCGTCGCGGGCCTGCTGTTCATCGGTGGCGGCTTCCTCGGCGCCGGCATGCTCAACGACATCTCGCTGTCGCTGTTCGTCGGCCTCGCGGCCGGTGCGTACTCCTCGATCTTCATCGCCACGCCGCTCGTCGCCGACCTCAAGGAGCGCGAGCCGCAGATGCAGGCCCTGCGCAAGCGCGTCCTCGCCAAGCGGGCCCAGGCCGCCACCGAGGAGGAGCAGGCGGACGCCCGTACGGCCGACGCCGGGTACGACGACGAGCACGAGGACGCCGCTCCGGCGGTCGTCGGACCGCGCAACCAGCCCGCGTCCCGTGGCCGCGGCCGGGGCCGGCCCTCCGGGAAGCGCCGATGACCGACATCCAGGAGCTGCTGCTCAGCCGTATCCGCGATGTCGCGGACTATCCGGAGCCGGGCGTGATGTTCAAGGACATCACGCCGCTCCTGGCGGACCCCTCGGCGTTCACCGCGCTCACCGACGCGCTCGCCGAGATCGCGGCGGGCACCGGTGCCACCAAGGTCGTAGGTCTGGAGGCCCGTGGCTTCATCCTCGGCGCCCCGGTCGCCGTCCGCGCGGGCCTCGGCTTCATCCCCGTGCGCAAGGCGGGCAAGCTCCCCGGAGCGACCCTCGCCCAGGCCTACGACCTGGAGTACGGCTCGGCGGAGATCGAGGTGCACGCCGAGGACCTGTCCGCCGACGACCGCATCCTGATCGTCGACGACGTCCTCGCCACCGGCGGCACCGCCGAGGCGGCCATCCAGCTGATCCGCCGGGCGGGCGCCGAGGTGGCCGGCCTGGCGGTCCTGATGGAACTCGGCTTCCTCGCGGGCCGCTCCCGCCTGGAGCCGGCCCTCGGCGGCGCCCCCCTGGAGGCCCTGCTGGTGGTCTGACCCCACAGCGCGCCCGTGCGAGACGAGAACGGCCGCCCCGGCACCCGCCCGGGCGGCCGTTCTCCTGTCCGGGGCGGACCGGGAGCGGCCCTGCGGGGCCGACCGGAATGCCGTCGGCAGCCCCCCGTGTTACTCGGGTAGACGTCCCTCACAGTGGCCGGAAGGCGATCCCACGGCCCAGGATCGCTACCATGGGGTCTCCGGAGCCTGACCGGGGGACCCGGATCGCGCACGAGGAGTCCTCTTGCCAGACGAGGCCCAGCACCTGACCGCCGCCAAGCCCGAGTCCACCTCGGCAGCCGCGGCCAAGCCCGCGCCGAGCACGCCGCACGCGACGAACGACGGCGCCGGGCCGGTCGAGCACGCCCAGTCCGCGCCGGTCGAGAAGGCCGCCGAGCAGGCGCGCCCCAAGCCGGTCCCGCCCGAGCGCCCCGTGCCCTCTCCCACCGCCGACTCCGCTCGAGCGGGGGCGACCCCCTCGGCCACGGACCGCCCGAACACCGGCCAGCCCGCCCGCTCCGGGTCCTCCAACCGCGTCCGCGCCCGCCTCGCCCGTCTCGGCGTGCAGCGCTCCAACCCGTACAACCCGGTCCTGGAGCCGCTGCTGCGGATCGTGCGCAGCAACGACCCGAAGATCGAGACGGCCACCCTCCGCAAGATCGAGAACGCCTACCAGGTCGCCGAGCGCTGGCACCGCGGCCAGAAGCGCAAGAGCGGCGACCCGTACATCACGCACCCCCTCGCGGTGACCACGATCCTCGCCGAGCTGGGCATGGATCCGGCCACCCTGATGGCGGGCCTGCTGCACGACACCGTCGAGGACACCGAGTACGGCCTCGACCAGCTGCGCCGCGACTTCGGCGACTCGGTCGCCCTGCTCGTCGACGGCGTCACCAAGCTGGACAAGGTCAAGTTCGGCGAGGCCGCGCAGGCCGAGACCGTGCGCAAAATGGTCGTGGCCATGGCCAAGGACCCCCGCGTCCTGGTCATCAAGCTCGCCGACCGGCTGCACAACATGCGCACCATGCGCTACCTCAAGCGCGAGAAGCAGGAGAAGAAGGCGCGCGAGACCCTGGAGATCTACGCGCCGCTCGCCCACCGCCTGGGCATGAACACCATCAAGTGGGAGCTGGAGGACCTCGCCTTCGCGATCCTCTACCCCAAGATGTACGACGAGATCGTGCGGCTCGTCGCCGAGCGTGCCCCCAAGCGCGACGAGTACCTCGCCATAGTGACCGACGAGGTCCAGCAGGACCTGCGCGCGGCCCGCATCAAGGCGACCGTCACCGGCCGCCCGAAGCACTACTACAGCGTCTACCAGAAGATGATCGTCCGAGGCCGCGACTTCGCGGAGATCTACGACCTCGTCGGCATCCGCGTCCTGGTCGACACCGTCCGGGACTGCTACGCGGCCCTCGGCACCGTGCACGCGCGATGGAACCCGGTCCCCGGCCGGTTCAAGGACTACATCGCGATGCCCAAGTTCAACATGTACCAGTCGCTGCACACCACGGTCATCGGCCCCAACGGCAAGCCCGTCGAGCTGCAGATCCGCACCTTCGACATGCACCGCCGCGCCGAGTACGGCATCGCCGCGCACTGGAAGTACAAGCAGGAGGCCGTCGCCGGAGCCTCCAAGGTGCGCACCGACGTGCCCAAGGCCGGCAAGAAGGACGACCACCTCAACGACATGGCGTGGCTGCGCCAGCTGCTCGACTGGCAGAAGGAGACCGAGGACCCGGGCGAGTTCCTGGAGTCCCTGCGCTTCGACCTGTCGCGCAACGAGGTCTTCGTCTTCACCCCCAAGGGCGACGTCATAGCGCTCCCGGCGGGTGCCACCCCGGTGGACTTCGCGTACGCCGTCCACACGGAGGTCGGCCACCGCACGATAGGAGCGCGGGTCAACGGCCGCCTCGTACCGCTGGAGTCGACGCTCGACAACGGCGACCTGGTGGAGGTCTTCACGTCGAAGGCGGCCGGGGCGGGTCCCTCCCGCGACTGGCTCGGCTTCGTCAAGTCACCGCGTGCCCGCAACAAGATCCGCGCCTGGTTCTCCAAGGAGCGCCGCGACGAGGCGATCGAACAGGGCAAGGACGCCATCGTCCGGGCGATGCGCAAGCAGAACCTGCCGATCCAGCGCATCCTCACCGGCGACTCGCTGGTCACGCTCGCGCACGAGATGCGCTACCCCGACATCTCCGCGCTGTACGCGGCGATCGGCGAGGGGCATGTCTCCGCGCAGAACGTCGTGCAGAAGCTGGTCTCCGCGCTCGGCGGCGAGGAGGCGGCCACCGAGGAGATCGACGAGTCGGTCCCGCCGACCCGCAGCCGCAGTCGCAAGCGCCGCTCCAGCGCCGACCCGGGCGTCATCGTCAAGGGCGTCGAGGACGTGTGGGTGAAGCTGGCCCGCTGCTGTACGCCCGTCCCCGGCGACCCGATCATCGGCTTCGTCACCCGCGGTAGTGGCGTATCGGTTCACCGCAGCGACTGTGTGAACGTGGAGTCACTGTCCCGTGAGCCCGAGCGCATCCTCGACGTCGAGTGGGCGCCCACCCAGTCCTCGGTCTTCCTGGTCGCCATCCAGGTCGAGGCCCTGGACCGCTCCCGGCTCCTCTCGGACGTCACCCGGGTCCTGTCGGACCAGCACGTCAACATCCTCTCCGCGGCCGTCCAGACCTCCCGGGACCGGGTGGCCACCTCGCGCTTCACCTTCGAGATGGGCGACCCGAAGCACCTGGGGCACGTCCTGAAGGCCGTGAGGGGCGTCGAGGGCGTCTATGACGTCTACCGGGTGACATCGGCCCGGCGCTCGTAGAAAACGCGTAGAAACGACGAGGAGAGGGCCCCGCACGCCAGGTGCGGGGCCCTCTCCTGATGTGAGGCGTCCTGCTGCTCAGCCGCCGAACTCCTGCAGCCCCTTGAGCGCCTGGTCGAGGAGTGCCTGGCGGCCCTCCAGCTCGCGCTCGAGCTTGTCGGCCTTGGCGTTGTTGCCCTGGGCGCGGGCCTGGTCGATCTGGGACCGCAGCTTGTCCACGGCGGCCTGGAGCTGGCCGGTCAGACCCGCGGCACGCGCGCGTGCCTCCGGGTTGGTCCGGCGCCACTCCGCCTCCTCGGCCTCCTGGATGGCCCGCTCGACGGCGTGCATCCGGCCCTCGACCTTGGGGCGGGCGTCGCGCGGCACATGGCCGATGGCCTCCCAGCGCTCGTTGACCGAGCGGAAGGCGGCACGGGCGGCCCTGAGGTCCGTCACCGGGAGGATCTTCTCGGCCTCCTCGGCCAGCTCCTCCTTGAGCTTCAGGTTCTCCGACTGCTCGGCGTCCCGCTCCGCGAAGACCGAGCTGCGGGCCGCGAAGAACACGTCCTGGGCACCGCGGAAGCGGTTCCACAGGTCGTCCTCGTGCTCGCGCTGGGCGCGCCCGGCGGCCTTCCACTCCGTCATCAGGTCGCGGTAGCGGGCGGCCGTCGGACCCCAGTCCGTCGACGCGGACAGCGACTCGGCCTCGGCGACCAGCCGCTCCTTGGTCTTGCGGGCCTCCTCGCGCTGGGCGTCCAGCGAGGCGAAGTGGGCCTTGCGACGCTTGGAGAACGCGGACCGGGCGTGCGAGAAGCGGTGCCACAGCTCGTCGTCCGACTTGCGGTCCAGACGCGGCAGGCCCTTCCAGGTGTCCACCAGCGCGCGCAGCCGCTCTCCGGCCGCCCGCCACTGGTCGGACTGCGCCAGCTGCTCCGCCTCGGCGACCAGCTCCTCCTTGGCGTGCCGCGCCTCGTCGGACTGCTTGGCCCGCTGCTGCTTGCGCTCCTCACGGCGGGCGTCGACGGTCTCGACGAGCTTGTTCAGCCGCTCCTTCAGCGCCGCCAGATCGCCCACCGCGTGGTGCGCGTCGACCTGCTCGCGGATGTGGTCGATCGCGGTCTGGGCGTCCTTCGCGGACAGGTCGGTGGTCTTCACCCGCTTCTCGAGGAGGCCGATCTCCACAACCAGGCCCTCGTACTTGCGTTCGAAGTAAGCCAGCGCCTCCTCAGGGGTGCCGGCCTGCCAGGAACCGACGACCTGCTCGCCGTCGGCCGTACGCACGTACACGGTCCCCGTCTCGTCGACGCGGCCCCACGGGTCGCTGCTCACAGCGCCTCCTCCACATGATGCCTGCGAGGGGCCTCACTGCCCCCGGGCATCGTCCACAGTTTCGTCACGGCCAACATAGGCGACCGGCGGGTTGCCTGTCCGCATCCCGCGCGACCGAAATTTCGCACCTCGGGGTCCGGATGCGGTCCTGAAGCGATCAGGATTTGGTGACCGTCGCCTTGTTGATCACGACCGTGGCGTTCGGCGCTCCGTCGCCCTGGCCGGTGCTCTCGCCGGCGGCGGCGATCTTCTTCAGGACCTTCATGCCCGAAGCGGAGATCGTACCGAAGGGCGTGTAGCTCGGCGGCAGCTGACTGTCCTGGTAGACGAGGAAGAACTGGCTGCCACCGGTGTGCTTCTGGCCGGTGTTCGCCATCGCGACCGTGCCCGCCGGGTAGACGCCGCCCTTGAGGCTTTTGTCCTTCAGGTTCTCGTCCGGGATGGTGTAGCCGGGGCCGCCGCTGCCGCTGCCCGTCGGGTCGCCGCACTGCAGCACATAGATGCCGTTGGTGGTGAGCCGGTGGCACTTGGTGTGGTCGAAGTAGCCCTTCGACGCCAGGAAGTCGAACGAGTTCACGGTGTGCGGAGCCGCCGCCGTCTTCAGCGCGATGTCCATGTCACCGCACGTCGTGGCCAGCTTCATCGTGTACTTCGCCGACGTGTCGATCGTGACCGCCGGCTCCTTCTTCCAGCTGAGCTTCTTCACGGAGCCCGCGGCCGGCTTCTCGCACGGGTCCGGAGCCTTGCTCGTCGGCGTCGCGCTGGGGGTCGTCGCCGAGCTGGCGTTGGCCTTGTCGTCGTTCTTGAGGACCCCGGTCGTGTACAGAGCCACGCTGCCGATGACGACCACACCGAGCACCGACGCGATCACGGAGTTGCGCATCCTCGCCTTGCGCCGCGCGGCCGTGCGCCGCTGCTGCTGCCGCAAGAACTTCTCCCGCGCGAGCTGACGCTTCCGCTGTTCCTGGGTGACCACCGGGTTTTCTCCTCATGCGTCTCTACGTCGACTGGGACGCGTGCGTCCTGTGAGCCGACCGCCTGCGTGTGCCCCGTACCGTATATGGGTTCGCTGAGGAAACGGCAGCGCCGGTAGGCTCTGACGGCAGGGCGCGCCCACTCACAGGCGCACCCGTATCGACACAACGAAGGACGATCGTGCTCATTGCCGGGTTCCCCGCCGGGGCCTGGGGGACGAACTGTTATCTCGTCGCCCCCGCCGCCGGTGAGGAGTGCGTGATCATCGACCCGGGCCATCAGGCCACCCAGGGAGTCGAGGAAGCGCTGAAGAAGCATCGGCTCAAGCCCGTCGCCGTCGTCCTCACCCATGGCCACATCGACCATGTGGCCTCGGTCGTCCCGGTGTGCGGCGCGCACGACGTGCCCGCCTGGATCCACCCCGAGGACCGCTACATGATGGCGGACCCGGAGAAGGCGCTCGGCCGTTCCATCGGCATGCCGCTGATGGGCGAGCTGACCGTGGGGGAGCCCGACGACGTCAGGGAGCTGACCGACGGCGCGAAGCTGGCGCTGGCGGGTCTGGAGTTCTCCGTCGCGCACGCGCCGGGCCATACCAAGGGGTCGGTGACCTTCCGGATGCCCGAGAACACGGAGATCCCCTCCGTGTTCTTCTCCGGGGATCTGCTCTTCGCCGGCTCCATCGGACGCACCGACCTGCCCGGCGGTGACATGGCCGAGATGCTCGACTCGCTGGCCCGCGTGTGCCTGCCGCTCGACGACTCGACCGTGGTGCTGTCCGGCCACGGCCCCCAGACGACCATCGGCCAGGAGCGCGCCACCAACCCGTACTTGCGGCAGGTGGCCGCCGGCCCGGGAGCGGATGTCGACGCTCCCCGACGAGGAATGTGACGAGACCTTCCGTGAGCACCTTCAAGGCCCCCAAGGGCACGTACGACCTGATCCCGCCGGACAGCGCGAAGTTCCTGGCGGTCCGCGAGGCGATCGCCGCCCCGCTGCGCACCGCCGGCTACGGCTACATCGAGACCCCCGGCTTCGAGAACATCGAGCTCTTCGCGCGCGGTGTCGGTGAGTCCACCGACATCGTGACCAAGGAGATGTACGCCTTCGAGACCAAGGGCGGCGACCGGCTGGCCCTGCGCCCCGAGGGCACCGCGTCCGTGCTGCGCGCCGCGCTGGAGGCCAACCTCCACAAACTGGGCAACCTCCCCGTCAAGCTCTGGTACTCGGGCTCCTACTACCGCTACGAGCGCCCGCAGAAGGGCCGCTATCGCCACTTCTCGCAGGTCGGCGCCGAGGCGATCGGCGCGGAGGACCCGGCGCTCGACGCCGAACTGATCATTCTGGCGGACCAGGCGTACCGCTCGCTGGGGCTGAGCGACTTCCGTATCCTGCTCAACAGCCTGGGCGACAAGGAGTGCCGCCCGGTGTACCGCGCCGCGCTCCAGGACTTCCTCCGGGGTCTGGACCTCGACGAGGACACCCTCGGCCGCGCCGAGATCAACCCGCTGCGGGTCCTGGACGACAAGCGGGAGTCGGTCCAGAAGCAGCTGGGCGACGCCCCCCTGCTCCGTGACTACCTCTGCGACGCCTGCAAGGCGTACCACGAGGAGGTCCGCGAGCTGATCACCGCGGCGGGCGTCTCCTTCGAGGACGACCCCAAGCTGGTGCGCGGTCTCGACTACTACACCCGTACGACCTTCGAGTTCGTCCACGACGGTCTGGGCTCCCAGTCCGCGGTGGGCGGAGGCGGCCGCTACGACGGTCTGTCGGAGATGATCGGCGGCCCGGCCCTCCCGTCCGTCGGCTGGGCCCTCGGCGTCGACCGCACGGTTCTGGCCCTGGAGGCGGAGGGCATCGAGCTCGAACTCCCCTCCACGGCCAGCGTGTTCGCGGTGCCGCTGAGCGGGGACGCCCGCCGCCTGCTGTTCGCGAAGGTCACCGAACTGCGCAAGCTCGGCATCGCGACCGACTTCTCCTTCGGCGTGAAGGGGCTCAAGAGCGCCATGAAGAACGCGAACCGCAGCGGGGCCCGCTACACGGTCATCGCGGGCGAACGCGACCTCGCCGAGGGCGTCGTACAGCTCAAGGACATGGAGTCCGGCGAGCAGTCGGCGATCGGCGTGAACGAGATCGTGGCGGAGCTGGAGTCCAGGCTGGGTTGAGGTCAGTCCAGTAGGTCGTACCGCATGGCGCTGGTGACGGCTGCCGTGCGGTCGGCCACGCCCAACTTGGCGAAGACGCGCAGGAGATGGGTCTTCACGGTCGACTCGCCGATGAACAGCCTCCGCCCGATCTCCGCGTTGGTACAGCCCTCCGCCACCAGTCGCAGGACCGCCGTTTCCCGCTCGGAGAGCCTGGGCCGGTCCGGCTTCGTTCGGAGCTGGTCCACCAGGCGGGCCGCCACCGACGGGGCCAGGACCGTCTCGCCGCGGGCCGCCGCCCGTACCGCCTCCGCCAGTTCGGCCCGGGGCATGTCCTTGAGCAGATAGCCCGCCGCCCCAGCCTCCACGGCCCGCAGGATGTCCCGGTCCGTCTCGTACGTCGTCAGGACGATCACCCGGCACGGCAGCGCCGCCTCGGCCATCCGCACGATCGAGTCCACGCCGCCACCGCCCGGCATGCGCAGGTCCATCAGCACGATGTCGGGCCGGAGTTCGGCGGCGAGGGCCTCCGCCTGCGGACCGTTCGACGCGTCGGCGATGACGTCCAGGTCCGGTTCGGCACTGAGCATGGCCCGCAGACCCTCCCGTACGACGGGATGGTCGTCGGCCAGGACGATACGGATCACGAAGAGCTCCTCGAAGGGGACATCGGCAGGCTGACCGTCACCGTCGTGCCGTGGCCCGGCGCGCTGCGGACACGTGCCGTGCCGCCCACCTCGGTGGCACGCGCCCGCAGCCCGGCAAGACCGTAGCCTTCGCACGGGGCGCCCGGGTCGAAGCCACAGCCGTCGTCCCGTACCGACAGCGTGAGCGTGTCCTCGGCGTAGGTCAGGGCCACACCAACCGTCGCCGAACTCCCCGCGTGCTTACGGGCGTTGGCGAGCGCCTCCTGGCAGGAGCGCAGGGCCACCACCTCGGGGCCGGCGGGAAGCGGGCGGACCGGACCCCTCACGGTCAGGGTGGCCGCGTGGCGAGTGGTGAGACGGCGCAGGGCGTCGGGCAGGGTGGCTCCGTCGAGGTCGGCCGGCGTGGCACCGGCGACCAGCGCGCGGGCCTCGGCCAGGTTCTGCCGGGCCGTCTCGTCCATCAGGGCGAGGTGGCGGCGGGCTTGGGGGAGGTCGTGGTCCAGTTCCGCCTCCACCGCCTGGATCAGCATCAGCAGGCTGGTGAAGCCCTGCGCGAGCGTGTCGTGGATCTCGCGGGCCATGCGTTCGCGTTCGGTGAGGGCGCCATGGGCCGCGGACAGCCGCGAGACCTCATGGCGGCTGGCGTCCAACTCGGCGATCAGGTCGGCCCGTTCCATGCTCTGCTCGATGATCCGGATGATCCAGCCCCCGACCGCCAGCGAGAAGACCAGGGTGACCACGGAGAACAGCGCGTTGGAGAACAGGTCCGCGCCGCTCGGCCGCCACACCAGCGCCCAGCCCGCGACCGGTACCAGGTTGATCACGGTGACCGCCACCAGCGACCACCGCATGTGCAGGGTCATGAAGCACTGCGGGATGAGCGCGAACGCCATCAGCCGGGTCTCGCCCACCAGGACCGCCGACGGCAGGAACAGGGCGATCGCCCAGGCGAGATAGCGCACCGCCGGCCCCTGGTCCGGCGGGTCCGCCTGGAGCAGCGGGCGGCCCACCCCCACGTACCAGGGCACCAGCGGCACGAGCAGCGCCGCCGCGACCGCGCGGACCGGGAGCCCCGGGTGGGGCGCGGCGAGCACCAGGACGAGGGTGGCCGCCCAGGCGACCGCGAAGTACACGTCCCAGAGCCGGATCGTCCGGTCCCAGGCGTGTTCCGCGCGGGCCGCCCCGCCCGGGCCGGTCATCCGTCGCGCCGGTTCTTCCAGCGGAAGGTCAGCAGACACAGCACCAATCCTCCGACGCACCACGCCACCAGCACCAGCGCCGTCTTCCCGAACTCCCAGCTGCCCGCCTGCTCCAGCACCCGCGCCGAGTCGGGCAGGAACACACCCCGCAGCCCCTGGCACAGCCACTTCAGCGGGAACACGGCACCGATGTTCAGCATCCAGTCCGGAATGGTGTCGATGGAGATGTAGACCCCGGAGATGAACTGCAGGACCAGGAAGGGGAGTACGACCACGGAGCTGGCGCTCTTCGCCGACTTGGGGACCGAGCTGATCGCGATGCCGAGGAGCGAGCACCCGGTCAGCCCCAGCACGAAGATCCACGCGAAGTCGAACCAGCGGCCGCCGTCCGACGGCAGATCGACGCCGTAGAAAGCCGTTCCGACGAAGAGGAGGATCGCCGTCTCGACGATCCCGGTGAAGAGAACCAGCCAGATCTTGCCCAGGAAGTACGCGGCCGGTGGCATCGGTGTGCCGCGCAGCCTGCGCAGCACCTTCTCGTCGCGCTCGACGGCGATCGAGATGCCGAGCGACTGGAAGCTGGTCGACATGATGCCGGAGGCCATCATCGCGGGGACGTACAGCTGGGAGGCGGTCACGCCCGAGCCGCGGACGTCGTCGTGGAAGATCCACGCGAACAGGAACAGGAACACGACCGGGAAGGAGAAGGTGAAGACGACCTGGTCCTTCTGCCGGAAGAACTGCCTGATCTCCAGCGCGCCCCGTCGGAGGCCGAGGCCCCACGCGCCGGGAAGCCGCTCCGCGCGCGTCCCGCTTCCCGTCCGTACGGCGGTGGTGCTGGTCATCGCGCGTCCTCCTGTCCGGTCAGCCGGAGGTAGACGTCCTCCAGGGTGGGGCGGGTCACCAGCAGCCCCGGGATCTCGCCGTCGAAGCGGCGCATGAGCTCGGCGACGGTCCGGGTGGGCGTGAGGGTGCGCTCCGCGCGGGTGCCGCCGTCCGGTTCGGTCCAGGTGACGGTGGCGTGCGTGCCGTACCGCTCCCGCAGCGCGGCCGGCCGGCCCTCGGCGACGACCCGGCCCTGCGCGACGATCGCGAGCCGGTCGGCGAGCGCCTCCGCCTCCTCCAGGTAGTGCGTGGTCAGCACGATCGTCGTGCCCTCCTCGGCGAGCAGTCGGATCAGATCCCAGAACTGACGTCGGGCCGCCGGGTCGAAGCCGGTCGTCGGCTCGTCCAGGAGCAGCAGCTCGGGGCCGCCGATCACCCCCAGGGCGACATCGAGGCGGCGCCGCTGGCCGCCCGACAGCGCCTTGATCCGGCTGCCGGCCTTCGCCTCCAGACCCACCAGAGCGATGACCTCCTCGGGGTCGCGCGGCCTCGGGTAGTAGCGCGCGAAGTGCCGTACGGTCTCGCGGACCGTCAACTCGGCGGGTGCCGATTCGTCCTGCCAGACGATTCCGACCCGTGACCTCCACGCGCGCGTGCCGTGCGCCGGATCCGCGCCCAGCACCGACACCTCGCCCGCGTCCCGGGAGCGATTGCCCTGGAGGATCTCCACCGTGGTGCTCTTGCCCGCGCCATTGGGTCCGAGCAGGCCGAACACCTCACCGCGCCGGATGCCCAGATCGACGCCGTCCACCGCGGTCACGTCGCCGTACCGCTTGCGCAGCCCCCGGACGTCCACCGCGAGTTCGTTCGCGTGTGCTGTCATGCGGTCGAGCATCGTCCGGAACCGAACGCTCGGGGACGACCGGGCGTACTTCCTTATGTCCACCGAACGGTGGACAGGGTCCCGGGTGCGGCACAATGGCCCCTGCCCGAAGAAGGTCCAACTCTCAAGCAGACGGAATCGGCGTGATGAGCAAGACGACAGTCAAGGACGTCTCCACCGAGCCCGAGCCGAGCAGCGCGGCCGCCGAGACGCGCACGGTGGGCGGCAGCCGCGCCTTCGCGCTGCTGCTGATCATCACCGGCGCGGCCGGTCTGCTCGCCGCGTGGGTCATCACGATCGACAAGTTCAAGCTCCTCCAGGCGAAGGTCGACGGCACGACCTTCACCCCCGGCTGCAGCCTCAACCCGGTCGTCTCCTGCGGCAGCGTCATGGAGTCCAAGCAGGCCGCCGCCTTCGGCTTCCCCAACCCGATGCTCGGCCTGGTCTGCTACGGCATCGTCATCTGCGTCGGCATGAGCCTGCTGGCCCGTGCCCGCTTCCCGCGCTGGTACTGGCTCACCTTCAACTTCGGCACCCTGTTCGGCGTGGGCTTCTGCACCTGGCTGCAGTTCCAGTCCCTGTACCGGATCAACGCGCTGTGCCTGTGGTGCTCGCTGGCCTGGGTCGCGACGATCACCATGTTCTGGTACGTCACGTCCTTCAACATCCGCAACGACCTGCTGCCGGCCCCGCGCTGGCTGAAGGGCTTCTTCGGCGAGTTCACCTGGGTCGTGCCGGTCCTGCACATCGGCATCATCGGCATGCTGGTGCTGACCCGCTGGTGGGACTTCTGGACCAGCTGACGGCGCCGGGACACGTTGTCAGTGCGGTGATTTAGGGTTTCATTCGTGGAGCCCGACCTGTTCACCGCAGCCGCAGAAGAACGCCAGGAGAAGGATCCGGCAGGAAGCCCCCTGGCGGTCCGGATGCGCCCGCGCACCCTCGACGAGGTGGTGGGCCAGCAGCATCTGCTGAAGCCCGGCTCGCCCCTGCGCCGGCTGGTCGGCGAGGGCGCGGGCGGACCCGCCGGACCCTCCTCGGTGATCCTCTGGGGCCCGCCCGGCACCGGCAAGACCACCCTCGCCTATGTCGTCTCCAAGGCCACCGACAAGCGCTTCGTCGAACTGTCGGCGATCACCGCGGGCGTCAAGGAGGTCCGCGCGGTCATCGACGGCGCCCGCCGTGCCACCGGGGGATACGGCAAGGAGACCGTCCTCTTCCTGGACGAGATCCACCGCTTCAGCAAGGCCCAGCAGGACTCCCTGCTCCCCGCGGTCGAGAACCGCTGGGTGACCCTGATCGCGGCGACCACGGAGAATCCGTACTTCTCGGTGATCTCCCCGCTCCTGTCCCGCTCCCTGCTGCTCACCCTCGAACCCCTCACCGACGACGACGTCCGGGGGCTCCTCAGGCGCGCGCTGAGCGACGAGCGCGGCCTCAAGGACGCCGTCACCCTGCCCGAGGACACCGAGGACCACTTCCTGCGCATCGCCGGCGGCGACGCCCGCCGCGCCCTGACCGCGCTGGAAGCCGCCGCCGGAGCCGCCCTCGACAAGGGCGAGACGGAGATCTCCCTCGCCACCCTGGAGGAGGTCGTCGACCGGGCGGCGGTGAAGTACGACCGCGACGGCGACCAGCACTACGACGTCGCCAGCGCCCTGATCAAGTCCATCAGGGGCTCGGACGTCGACGCCGCCCTGCACTATCTGGCCCGCATGATCGAGGCCGGCGAGGACCCCCGCTTCATCGCCCGCCGCCTCATGATCTCCGCCAGCGAGGACATCGGCCTGGCCGACCCGAACGCGCTGCCGATCGCCGTGGCCGCCGCCCAGGCCGTCGCCATGATCGGCTTCCCCGAGGCCGCCCTCACCCTCAGCCACGCGACCATCGCCCTCGCCCTCGCCCCCAAGTCGAACGCGGCGACCATGGCGATAGGCGCCGCCAGGGAGGACGTACGCGGCGGACTGGCGGGCCCGGTTCCCCCGCATCTGCGGGACGGCCACTACAAGGGCGCCGCCAAGCTCGGGCACGCGCAGGGGTATGTGTACCCGCACGACCTGGCCGAGGGCATCGCCGAGCAGCAGTACGCGCCGGACGCCCTCAAGGACCGTGAGTACTACACCCCGACCAGACACGGCGCCGAGGCGCGTTACGCGGACGCCGTGGAGTGGACCAGGAAGCGGCTCGGTCGGAAGCGGTCCTGAGCACCCTGTAGAATCCCTCGGAGTGCCGAGTCCCGCGCAGTCAGAGCGGGACACCCGGCCGGAACCCCCAGCGGGTTCCAGGAGCGTCGCGCACCGTTCGAATGGTGTCGCGGGCAGCCCACCACCCTCCGTCGTACGACGGGACAGGTCGGTGGGCCACTCGCGTGCTGCACGTATGTGCCCAGACCAGGGGAGCGGCTGCCCACCAGGTCCCGTGGCGGACCCGGAGGGTTTCCCCGGCTGCGGATGCGACCTCCCTCAACCCTGACAAGCCGAACAGCAGAAGGAAGAAAGAGACAGTGGCGAACCAGTCCCGCCCCAAGGTCAAGAAGTCGCGTGCCCTCGGCATCGCGCTGACCCCGAAGGCCGTCAAGTACTTCGAGGCCCGCCCCTACCCGCCGGGTGAGCACGGCCGCGGCCGCAAGCAGAACTCGGACTACAAGGTCCGTCTGCTGGAGAAGCAGCGTCTGCGCGCGCAGTACGACATCTCCGAGCGCCAGCTGGTCCGCGCCTACGAGCGTGCCTCCAAGGTGCAGGGCAAGACCGGTGAGGCCCTGATCGTGGAGCTCGAGCGCCGTCTCGACGCCCTGGTCCTGCGTTCGGGCATCGCCCGCACCATCTACCAGGCCCGTCAGATGGTCGTTCACGGCCACATCGAGGTCAACGGCCAGAAGGTCGACAAGCCCTCGTTCCGCGTCCGTCCCGACGACGTCGTGATGGTCCGCGAGCGCAGCCGCGAGAAGACCCTCTTCTCGATCGCCCGCGAGGGCGGCTTCGCCCCCGACGGCGAGACCCCCCGCTACCTGCAGGTGAACCTCCGGGCCCTGGCGTTCCGCCTGGACCGCGAGCCCAACCGCAAGGAAGTTCCGGTCATCTGCGACGAGCAGCTCGTCGTCGAGTACTACGCCCGCTGATCACCCTCAGCAGGCGGTAGCACCTCAGCCCGCCGTCTCCCCGCCCTTGTGGGCGCGGGAGGCGGCGGGTTCCTGCGTCTCCATGGGCGCCGTCGCGTGCCGCACCGGCCCGCGCGGCGACGGCACACCGTCCAGCGGCCGCTCCAGCGCCCGCGACACCGCCGCCTCCCGCACCAGGCGCGCCCCTTCCGCCACGCACTGCGCGTACCGGGCGTCGCCGAGCCGTTCCCGGGCCATCGCCGCGCACAGCTCGTGCGGGCCGTTGTAATAGGCCGAACCGAACAGCGGCAGCCCCACCGACGGCCACATCCGGCCTGCCACCCCCTGCAGCACCGCCGCCTCCGCCGCATCGCCCTCCACCACCGTGACCAGGGCCAGCAGCTCGACCGCGAGCACCGAGCCGAGCAGGTCGTGGAAGGCGTGGGCGCCGCTGAGACAGTCGGTCAGCAGGGCCCGCGCCTGAGCCGGATCGCCCTCCGCCCAGGCGGCGTAGGCCAGGACATACAGCGCGTAGGAGCGGGCCCACCGCTCGCCGTGGTCCTCGCAGACCCGGCGCACGTCCTCGCACATCCGCACCGCGCCCGGCAGATCACCCTGGAAGGCGCGCGTCATCGCCAGCTCGACCTGGCCCATCAGCACATTGCTGTTGAGCTCACCGATCTCCTGGTAGCGCTCCAGCGCCGAGCACAGCAGCGTCTCCGCGCGGGCCATGTCGTCCGTCACCAGGGCCAGACAGCCGGTGCGGTGCTCCGCGTACGCCACCGCCGTGGGATCGCCGCAGCGTTCGGCCTCCTCACGGCACTCCTGGAGCGCCGCCAGCGCGGGCACCGTGTCGCCCTGGAGGATCGCCACATAGCCCAGCACCCACAGTGCCTTCAGCCGCGACCGGTCGTGCCCCGAGTCCAGCCGCACCATCTGCTCCAGCCAGTGCCGGCCCTCCGAGAGGCGCCCGCAGCCCGCCCAGCAGAACCACAGCGAGCCCGCGAGGTACTGGCCCAGATGTGCCTCCTCCGGCTCGGTCAGACAGTGTTCGAGGGCGCACCGCAGATTCGGCAGCTCCACCTCCACCCGAGCGGCCACCTCTTCCTGACGCGGCGAGAACCAGTCCAGCTCGCACCAGGTCGCAAGGCCCAGATACCAGTCCCGGTGGCGGCGCCGCAGCCGCGCCGCGTCCCCGGTCGCCTCCAGCCACTCGGCGCCGTACGCTCGCACGGTGTCGAGCATCCGGTAGCGCGCGCCCGCCGGCGTCTCCTCGCGCGCCACCACGGACTGCGCGAGCAGCTCGGTCAGCACGTCCAGGACGTCATCGGCGGGCAGCCCGTGCCCGCCGCACACATACTCGACGGCCTCCAGCTCGAACTGCCCGGCGAACACCGAGAGCCGCGACCACAGCAACCGCTCCCGCGCGGTGCACAGTTCATGGCTCCAGCCGATGGCGAGCCGCAGTGCCCGATGCCGGGGGAGCGCATCCCGCCCGCCCCCGGTCAGCAGCCGGAACCTGTCGTCCAGCCGCTTCAGCAGCTGCCCCGGCGACAGCGCCCGCAGCCGTCCCGCGGCCAGCTCGATCGCCAGCGGAATCCCGTCGAGGCGCCGGCACAGCTCCCGTGCGTCCCGGCCGTCCGTGACCGGGGTTCCGTGCAGCGCGGCCCGCTCGGCCAGCAGCCGCACCGCGTCGTCGGCATCGAGCGGCGCCAGCGGGAACACCCGCTCGCCCGCCACGTCCAGCGGCCGCCGCCCCACCGCGAGCACCCTCAGCCCGGGCACCTCGCGCAGCAACTCGCCCACCAGTTCGGCGCACGACTCCACCAGATGCTCGAACCCGTCCAGCACCAGCAGGAGTTGACGCCCGGCGAGATGCGCGAGCAGCGTCTCGCGCGGCAGCCGCGTCGTGTGGTCCGTCAGCCCCAGGGCCTCCACCACGGCGTAGTCGACGAACTCCGCGTCGCGCACCGGCGACAGCTCCACGCGCCACACGCCGTCGTACGGAGCGCGGCGCGCGGCCGCCCGGGCCGCCAGCCTGGACTTGCCGACTCCGCCCGCGCCGGTCACGGTCACCAGACGCCCGGCGTCGAGCGCCTGCGCCAGGTCGGCGAGTTCGGCGGAGCGCCCGACGAACGCGTCGAGTTCCAGGGGCAGATTGCCGCCGGCCGAGCCGTCGCCGCGCTGATGATCCCGCATGGGACACGGAGCGTACTGAAGCGTGTTCGGTCCGTACAATCGCCGGGAGCGAATCGGCGCCGGGCCGGTCTTAATCCGGTGCGGAGCCCCACCCCCGGCGCGATAGGCTCGGCTACGACTTTCTCGATGTTCAGGCATGTTCCAGGGAGCGGGTGCGCGTGGTGTCCGGTGGAGAGGTGGCCGGGATCCTGGTGGCCGTCTTCTGGGCGATCCTGGTCTCCTTCCTCGCGGTGGCCCTCGCGAGGCTGGCCCAGACGCTCAGGGCGACCACCAAGCTGGTGGCGGACGTGACCGACCAGGCCGTCCCGCTGCTGGCCGACGCCTCCGCGGCGGTGCGCTCCGCACAGACCCAGATCGACCGGGTCGACGCGATCGCGACCGACGTCCAGGAGGTCACGTCGAACGCGTCCGCCCTGTCCACCACCGTCGCCTCCACCTTCGGCGGCCCCCTGGTCAAGGTCGCGGCCTTCGGCTACGGCGTCCGCCGGGCCCTCGGCGCCCGCCGGGAGGACGTGCCCGCCAAGGAGTCCCGGCGTACCGTGATCGTGGGCCGGACGGTCCCGGCCGCGCGGCGGGGCAAGCGGAAGAAGGACTGAGACCAGCTATGTTCCGCCGTACGTTCTGGTTCGGCACCGGCGTGGCCGCCGGTGTGTGGGCCACCACCAAGGTCAACCGCAAGCTGAAGCAGCTGACCCCCGAGAACCTCGCCGCCTCCGCGGCCAACAAGGCGATCGAGGCGGGTCACCGCATCAAGGACCGCGCGGTCGGCTTCGCGCTGGACGTCCGCGACAACATGGCCCGGCGGGAGGAGGAGCTCGGGGAGGCCCTCGGCATCAACACCGCTCCCGAGCTCCCCGCGCCCCGGCGGTACGCCGCCATCGAGAACCGCAACAGCCCGAAGTACGTCGAGGGCTCGACGTACCAGACGTACTCGTACAACCGGAATGAGGACCACTGATGGAGTCGGCCGAGATTCGCCGCCGCTGGCTGAGCTTCTTCGAGGAGCGCGGGCACACCGTCGTCCCTTCGGCGTCGCTCATCGCGGACGACCCGACTCTGCTCCTGGTCCCCGCCGGCATGGTGCCCTTCAAGCCCTACTTCCTGGGTGAGGTCAAGCCGCCCTTCGACCGCGCCACCAGCGTGCAGAAGTGCGTGCGCACGCCGGACATCGAGGAGGTCGGCAAGACCACCCGGCACGGCACCTTCTTCCAGATGTGCGGCAACTTCTCCTTCGGCGACTACTTCAAGGAAGGCGCCATCAAGTACGCCTGGGAGCTGCTCACCAGCCCCCAGGACAAGGGTGGTTACGGCCTGGAGCCCGACCGTCTGTGGATCACCGTCTACAAGGACGACGACGAGGCCGAGCGCATCTGGCACGAGGTCGTCGGGGTGCCGAAGGAGCGCATCCAGCGCCTCGGCATGAAGGACAACTACTGGTCCATGGGCGTCCCCGGACCCTGCGGCCCCTGTTCCGAGATCAACTACGACCGCGGCCCCGAGTTCGGCGTCGAGGGCGGCCCCGCCGTCAACGACGAGCGGTACGTGGAGATCTGGAACCTCGTCTTCATGCAGTACGAGCGCGGCGAGGGCATCGGCAAGGACAACTTCGAGATCCTCGGCGAGCTCCCCAGCAAGAACATCGACACCGGCCTCGGTCTCGAGCGCCTGGCGATGATCCTGCAGGGCGTGCAGAACATGTACGAGATCGACACCTCGATGGCCGTCATCAAGAAGGCCACCGAGCTGACCGGCGTCCACTACGGCGAGGCCCACGCCTCGGACGTCTCGCTGCGGGTCGTCACCGACCACATGCGTACCTCGGTGATGCTCATCGGCGACGGCGTCACCCCCGGCAACGAGGGCCGCGGCTACGTCCTGCGCCGCATCATGCGCCGTGCCATCCGCAACATGCGGCTGCTCGGTGCCACCGGTCCGGTCGTCCTCGACCTGATCGACACCGTGATCGCCATGATGGGCCAGCAGTACCCGGAGCTGGTCACCGACCGCGAGCGCATCGAGAAGGTCGCCGTCGCCGAGGAGAACGCCTTCCTCAAGACGCTGAAGGCCGGCACCAACATCCTCGACACCGCCGTCACCGAGACCAAGGAGTCAGGCGGCACGGTTCTCGCCGGCGACAAGGCGTTCCTGCTCCACGACACCTGGGGCTTCCCGATCGACCTCACCCTGGAGATGGCCGCCGAACAGGGCCTCTCCGTGGACGAGGACGGCTTCCGCCGCCTGATGAAGGAGCAGCGGGAGCGCGCCAAGGCCGACGCCCAGGCCAAGAAGACCGGCCACGCCGGCGCCGGCGCCTACCGGGAGATCGCCGACAAGGTCGGGGAGACCGACTTCATCGGCTACGGCGACACCGAGGGCGAGTCCACGATCGTCGGCATCCTCGTCGACGGCACCTCCTCGCCGGCCGCCACCGAGGGCGACGAGGTCGAGATCGTCCTCGACCGCACCCCGTTCTACGCCGAGGGCGGCGGCCAGATCGGCGACACCGGCCGCATCAAGGTGGACACCGGTGCCGTCATCGAGGTCCGCGACTGCCAGAAGCCGGTCCCGGGCGTGTACGTCCACAAGGGCGTCGTCCAGGTCGGCGAGGTGACGGTCGGCGCGAAGGCCCACGCCTCCATCGACGCCCGCCGCCGCACCGCCATCGCCCGCGCCCACTCGGCCACCCACCTCACCCACCAGGCCCTGCGTGACGCGCTCGGCCCGACGGCCGCCCAGGCCGGTTCTGAGAACCAGCCCGGCCGCTTCCGCTTCGACTTCGGCTCGCCCGCTGCCGTCCCGACGGCCGTGATGACCGACGTCGAGCAGAAGATCAACGAGGTCCTCGCCCGTGACCTCGACGTCCGCGCCGACATCATGGGCATCGACGAGGCCAAGAAGCAGGGCGCCATCGCCGAGTTCGGCGAGAAGTACGGCGAGCGGGTCCGCGTGGTGACCATCGGCGACTTCTCCAAGGAGCTGTGCGGCGGCACCCACGTCCACAACACCTCCCAGCTCGGCCTGGTGAAGCTGCTCGGCGAGTCCTCGATCGGCTCGGGCGTCCGCCGCATCGAAGCCCTCGTCGGTGTCGACGCCTACAACTTCCTCGCCCGTGAGCACACGGTCGTCGCCCAGCTCCAGGAGCTGGTCAAGGGCCGTCCGGAGGAGCTCCCGGAGAAGGTCTCCGCCATGCTCGGCAAGCTGAAGGACGCCGAGAAGGAGATCGAGAAGTTCCGCGCCGAGAAGGTGCTGCAGGCCGCGGCCGGTCTCGCCGAGTCGGCGAAGGACGTACGGGGCATCGCGGTCGTCACCGGCCAGGTCCCGGACGGCACCACCCCCGACGACCTGCGCAAGCTGGTCCTCGACGTGCGCGGCCGCATCCAGGGCGGACGGGCCGCGGTCGTGGCCCTGTTCACGGTCACGGGTGGCAAGCCCCTCACGGTCATCGCCACCAACGAGCCCGCCCGTGAGCGCGGTCTCAAGGCCGGTGACCTGGTCCGCACGGCCGCCAAGACCCTCGGCGGCGGTGGTGGCGGCAAGCCGGACGTCGCCCAGGGCGGCGGCCAGAACCCGGCCGCGATCGGCGAGGCCGTGGACGCGGTCGAGCGGCTCGTGGTGGAAACGGCCAAGTGAGCACGGAGCGGGAACCGAGTGAGGGCGGCCCGGTGATGCGCCGGGGCCGCCGGCTCGCGATCGACGTCGGGGACGCCCGGATCGGGGTCGCCTCCTGCGACCCGGACGGAATCCTCGCCACCCCGGTGGAGACGGTCCCCGGCCGGGACGTCCCGGCGGCACACCGCCGGCTTCGCCGGCTGGTCGAGGAGTACGAACCGATCGAGGTGGTCGTCGGGCTTCCGCGCTCGCTCAGGGGAGGCGAGGGCCCCGCCGCGGTAAAGGTTCGCAAGTTCGCACAGGAGCTCGCGAAGGGCATCGCACCCGTCCCCGTCCGCCTCGTCGACGAGCGGATGACGACGGTGACGGCCAGTCAGGGACTGCGCGCCTCGGGGGTGAAGGCCAAGAAGGGCCGCTCGGTCATCGACCAGGCAGCCGCTGTGATCATCCTGCAGCAGGCCCTCGAATCCGAACGGGTGTCAGGTAAAGCACCCGGCGAGGGCGTCGAAGTGGTCATCTGATCGCGATACGGTAACGTTCCGCGCGATGTCGGCGTTCGAACAGGCGCCGCACAGAATGAGGCGGAACGATGACAGGCCCGAAAAGGCCGCGTGATCATCGCCTCGCGGCTCTAGGGGTTTGATGACTGAGTATGGCCGGGGCCAAGGCTCCGAACCGTGGCATCCGGAGGACCCGTACTACGGGGACGACGGATGGGGTGGACAGCAGGCCCAGGTGGGTCAGCAGTCCCCCTACGGCGGCCAGCCGCAGCATTTTCCGGAGCAGCCGCAGCAACAGCACTACAGCGGCTGGGGCGATGACGGCCAACAGGCCGGATACGGTCAGGCGCAGCAGTTCCAGCAGCAGTACCAACAGCAGCATCAGCAGTACGACCAGCAGCATCAGCAGTACGACCAGCAGTACTACGCCGGCCAGGACCAGCAGGCTTACGACCAGAACCAGCAGTCGTACGACCAGAACCAGGGCGGCTGGGGCGCGGGCGCCCATACGCATGTGCAGTACACGGATCCGCAGGACCCGTATGCCCAGCAGGCGGCCGCGGCCTCGTACGGCGGGGAGCAGTCCGACTACTACGGCACCCCCGACGCCTACCCGCCGCCGGAGCCGCCGGGCCGCCGGCAGCCGGAGGCCGAGCCCGAGCCGCCGCAGACCGACTGGGACCCCGGCCCCGACCAGGGCGAACACGCCTTCTTCGCGGACGGCGAGGACGGCGAGGAGGACCAGGACGACGACGACCCGCGCGCCGGCCGCAAGGCCCGCGGCGGCAAGAAGCCGAAGAAGAAGAGCCGCAACGGCTGCGCCTGTCTGGTCCTCGTGCTGGTCTTCGGCGGAGGCCTCGGCACGGTGGGCTATTTCGGCTGGCAGTTCTACCAAAATCGTTTCGGCCCGGCACCGGACTACGCGGGCGACGGCGACGGCACGCAGGTCACGGTCGTCATCCCCAAGGGCGCCGGCGGCTATGTGATCGGCCAGAAGCTGAAGGAGGCCGGGGTCGTCGAGAGCGTCGACGCGTTCGTCTCCGCGCAGCAGTCGAACCCCGACGGCAAGAAGATCCAGGACGGCGTCTACACCCTGCAGAAGCAGATGTCGGCGGCGAGTGCGGTCGAACTGATGCTCAGTCCCAAGAGCCGCAGCAACCTGATCATCGCCGAGGGCATGCGCAACGCGAAGATCTACGAGCTGATCGACAAGCGCCTCGGAGTCGCGGACGGCACCACGGCGAAGGTGGCGAAGCAGGACTACAAGAAGCTCGGCCTGCCCTCGTGGGCGCTGAACCACGCCAACGTCAAGGACCCGCTGGAAGGGTTCCTCTACCCGTCCAGCTACGCGGCCGCCAAGGGGCAGCAGCCCGAGGCGGTCCTCAAGGACATGGTCACCCGGGCCAGCGACAAGTACGCGGAACTCGGGCTGGAGAAGAAGGCGAAGGGCCTCGGCCTCGACGGTCCCTGGCAGCTGCTCACCGTGGCGAGCCTGGCGCAGGCCGAGGGCACCAGCCACGACGACTTCCGCAAGATGGCCGAGGTCGTCTACAACCGCCTCAAGCCCGGAAACCCGGAGACCTACGGCTCGCTCGAGTTCGACTCGACGTACAACTACATCAAGAACCAGACGAAGATCGACCTGAGCATCGCCGAGCTGCGGAAGTACAACAACCCGTACAACACGTACTACGTCAAGGGCCTGCCTCCCGGCCCCATCGACAACCCCGGTGAGCTGGCGCTCAAGGGCGCGCTCGACCCGACGCACGACGGCTGGTACTACTTCATCTCGTTGGACGGGAAGACCAGCAAGTTCACGAAGACCCTCGCCGAGCACAACAGGCTGGTCGAGGAATTCAACGCGTCGAGGAACAAGAACTGATGTCAGCACCCCGACGGGCGGCCGTACTCGGCTCGCCCATCGCCCACTCCCTGTCGCCGCGGCTGCACACCGCCGGCTACCGGGCGCTCGGCCTGGACGACTGGTCGTACGACAGGTTCGAGATCGACGAGGCCGCGCTGCCCGGGTTCTTCGAGCGGCTCGGTCCCGAGTGGGCGGGGCTGTCCCTGACCATGCCGCTGAAGCGGGCCGTGATCCCGCTGCTCGACGAGATCACCGACACGGCCGCCTCCGTCGAGGCCGTCAACACCGTGGTGTTCCGGCCCGACGGCCGCAAGGTCGGCGACAACACCGACATCCCCGGCCTGGTCGCCGCCCTGCACGAGCGGGGCGTGGAGAAGACCGAGTCGGCCGCGATCCTGGGCGCCGGCGCCACCGCCTCCTCCGCCCTGGCCGCGCTAGCCCGTGTCTGCACCGGTGAGGTCACCGTGTACGTACGCAGCGAGCGGCGCGCCGACGAGATGCGTCAGTGGGGCGAACGGCTCGGGGTCCGGGTCCGCCCGGCGGACTGGGCGGACGCGGTACGGGCCTTCGACGCGCCCCTCGTCATCTCGACGACGCCGGCCGGCGGCACCGACGAGCTCGCCGCCCGTGTCCCGGCCCAGGTCGGCACCCTCTTCGACGTCCTCTACGAACCGTGGCCCACCCCCCTCGCCGCGGCCTGGCAGGACCGGGGCGCCCCGGTGCTCGGCGGCCTCGACCTGCTGGTCCACCAGGCGGTCTTCCAGTTCCACCAGTTCACAGGCGACCCACGCTCCCCTCTCGCGGCAATGCGGGAGGCGGCGGCCGAGTGGGACTGACGCGGGGCTGTCCGTCTGCCGGACTCGGCTCGGGGTGGCCGTCCGGACGTGGGAGGATCGGGGGTGGCGGGCCAGGGCCGCGCACCTGGTGGCGCCGTCGCCGTACGCGAGGACGCGCGTACGCAGGCAGTACGAGGGCGCGAGGACTGAGGAGCACCGTTGAGCAGGTTGCGCTGGCTGACCGCGGGGGAGTCCCACGGTCCCGCACTTGTCGCGACGCTGGAGGGCCTTCCCGCCGGCGTGCCGATCACCACGGAGATGGTGGCGGACCACCTGGCCCGGCGTCGGCTCGGCTATGGGCGCGGTGCGCGCATGAAGTTCGAGCGCGACGAGGTCACCTTCCTGGGGGGCGTCCGCCATGGACTGACCCTCGGCTCCCCGGTCGCGATCATGGTGGGCAACACCGAGTGGCCCAAGTGGGAGCAGGTCATGGCGGCCGACCCGATCGACCCGGAGATCCTGGCCGGGCTGGCGCGCAACGCCCCGCTGACCCGGCCCCGACCCGGCCACGCCGACCTGGCGGGCATGCAGAAGTACGGCTTCGACGAGGCGCGGCCGATCCTGGAGCGGGCCTCCGCCCGGGAGACGGCGGCCCGTGTCGCGCTCGGTGCCGTCGCGCGGTCGTACATCAAGGAGACGGCAGGCATCGAGATCGTCAGTCATGTCGTCGAGCTGTGCTCGGTGAAGGCCCCGCAGGGCGTGTACCCGACGCCGGCCGATGTCGAGAAGCTGGACGCCGACCCGCTGCGCTGCCTGGACGCGGACGCGTCGAAGGCGATGGTGGCCGAGGTCGACCAGGCCCACAAGGACGGCGACACCCTCGGCGGTGTGGTCGAGATCCTGGCCTACGGCGTCCCGGTCGGCCTGGGCTCGCACGTGCACTGGGACCGCAAGCTGGACGCCCGCTTGGCCGGCGCGTTGATGGGCATCCAGGCGATCAAGGGCGTGGAGCTCGGCGACGGCTTCGAGCTCGCCCGGGTGCCCGGCTCCAAGGCGCACGACGAGATCGTGGGCACACCCGAGGGCATCCGCCGTGTCTCCGGCCGTGCGGGCGGCACCGAGGGCGGTCTGTCCACCGGCGAGCTGCTGCGCGTCCGTGCCGCGATGAAGCCGATCGCGACCGTCCCGCGGGCCCTGCAGACCGTCGATGTCGCCACCGGCGAGGCCACGCAGGCCCACCACCAGCGCTCGGACGTCTCGGCGGTGCCGGCGGCCGGCATCGTCGCCGAGGCGATGGTGGCACTGGTCCTGGCGGACGCGGTGGCGGAGAAGTTCGGCGGCGACAGCGTGGCCGAGACCCGGCGCAACGTGCGCTCCTACCTCGACCACCTGGCCATCCGATGAGCGCAGCGCCCGTGGTGGTGCTGGTCGGTCCGATGGGCGTGGGCAAGTCGACCGTCGGACAGCTGCTGGCCGAGCGGCTCGGGGTGGGCTACCGGGACACCGACGACGACATCGTGGCGGCCGAGGGCCGCACCATCGCCGAGATCTTCGTCGACGAGGGTGAGCCGGTCTTTCGGGCGATCGAGAAGCGGGCCGTACGGCGGGCGCTGGCCGAGCACGGGGGCGTCCTGGCCCTGGGCGGCGGCTCGATCCTCGACGCGGACACGCGCGCCCTCCTGGCCGGGCAGCGGGTCGTCTATCTCTCGATGGACGTCGAGGAGGCGGTCAAGCGCACCGGCCTCAACCAGGCGCGCCCCCTCCTCGCGGTCAACCCGCGCAAACAGTGGCGCGAGCTGATGGAGGCACGGCGCTCGCTGTACGAGGAGATCGCCACGGCCGTCGTCGCCACCGACGGCCGTACACCCGAAGAGGTCACCCAAGCCGCCCTCGACGCACTGGAATTGAAGACGGTATCTCCCGGGGGACAACCCCCGGACCCCCGGCCGGAGGACGTCATGGCTAGCCAGGTTACGAGGATCCAGGTCGGCGGGAGTGCGGGCAGCGACCCGTACGAGGTCCTCGTGGGCCGTCAACTCCTGGGTGAGCTGGGCGGGTTGATCGGCGAGAAGGCCAAGCGGGTGGCCGTGATCCACCCCGAGGCGCTCGCCGAGACGGGCGAGGCGCTCCGTGCCGACCTGGCCGAGCAGGGCTATGAGGCCGTCGCCATCCAGGTGCCGAACGCCGAGGAGGCCAAGACCGCCGAGGTCGCCGCCTACTGCTGGAAGGCGCTCGGCCAGTCCGGCTTCACCCGCACCGATGTCATCGTCGGTGTCGGCGGCGGTTCCACCACCGACCTGGCCGGCTTCGTGGCCGCGACCTGGCTGCGCGGAGTGCGCTGGATCGCGATCCCCACCACCGTCCTCGCGATGGTGGACGCGGCCGTCGGCGGCAAGACCGGCATCAACACCGCCGAGGGCAAGAACCTGGTCGGGGCCTTCTTCCCGCCGGCCGGTGTCCTCTGCGACCTGGCCGCCCTCGACTCGCTCCCCGTCAACGACTACGTCTCCGGACTGGCCGAGGTCATCAAGGCGGGCTTCATCGCGGACCCGGTGATCCTGGAGCTGATCGAGTCCGACCCCGAGGCGGCGCGCACCCCGGCCGGACCGCACACCGCGGAGCTCATCGAGCGCTCGATCCGGGTCAAGGCCGAGGTGGTCTCCTCGGACCTCAAGGAGGCCGGCCTGCGCGAGATCCTCAACTACGGCCACACGCTGGGCCACGCGATCGAGAAGAACGAGCGCTACAAGTGGCGGCACGGCGCCGCGGTCGCCGTGGGCATGCACTTCGCCGCCGAACTCGGCCGTCTCGCGGGCCGGTTGGACGACGCGACGGCAGACCGTCACCGCGCGGTCCTCGAATCCGTGGGCCTGCCGCTCCACTACCGCTACGACCAGTGGCCCAAGCTGCTGGAGACGATGAAGGTCGACAAGAAGTCCCGTGGCGACCTCCTGCGCTTCATCGTCCTCGACGGCCTGGCCAAGCCGACCGTCCTGGAGGGCCCCGACCCGGCCGTCCTGCTGGCCGCCTACGGCGAAGTGGGCGAGTAAGTACCCCGGAGCGCCGTCCGTCCCATTTGCCTTGCGGAGATGGGCACTTCGACCCGCCCCCGGCCGTTCAACAAACGGCGGCCGGGGAAGGTACCGTTCGGTAAGGAGCGGGGTCGTACCCTGCTGCCAGCGTCATTTGGCCTGTACGAGACGGAGTGGCACCGGATGCAGCACGCAGTGGGTTCTCCGCTGCCGCCCCATCAGCCGGGGCAGGGACCGGCCGTCGGCTGGTCGCCGGCCGCACACCACCCGGGTCACCCCGGACCGCACCAGGGCACGGCCCCCGTCCCGCTGCCGCCCCCCGCGCCGGGCTTCACCCCGGCGGGCCCGGTCCCACCCGCACCGCACGCCCCGCCGCCACCGGCCCCCGACACCACGGGCCACGTCCCCCTCCCACCGGGCGCCCCGGTCGCCATGCCCAGCACGGCGCCGACCACCACGGCCGCCGACCCGACCACGACGACCCTGGCCGTACTCCTCATCGGCCCGGCGGGTGCCGGCAAGACGAGCGTCGCCAAGTACTGGGCGGACCACCGCCGGGTCCCCACGGCCCACATCAGCCTCGACGACGTCCGGGAGTGGGTCCGCTCCGGCTTCGCCGACCCCCAGTCCGGCTGGAACGACCACTCCGAGGCCCAGTACCGCCTGGCTCGCCGCACCTGCGGTTTCGCCGCCCGCAACTTCCTGGCCAACGGCATCTCCTGCATCCTCGACGACGCCGTCTTCCCCGACCGTCCCGTGGTGGGCCTCGGCGGCTGGAAGCGCCATGTGGGCCCCGGCCTGCTCCCCGTCGTCCTCCTTCCGGGCCTCGAGATAGTCCTGGAGCGCAACGCGGAACGCACCGGCAACCGCCGCCTCACCGACGAGGAGGTGGCCCGCATCCACGGCCGCATGGCGGGCTGGTACGGCTCGGGCCTGCCGATCATCGACAACAGCGGCCTGGACATCCCCCAGACGGCCCGGGTCCTGGACGACGTACTGGCACGATCGATCGCGAGCCCACCGACCTGGTAGACGCCTGGGAGACGCCGGAAAGCCGCACGCCTTCCAGGGGCGCGGGCCCCCGTCCCCCGAACGGCACCCCCAGAACCGGCACAAATCACCCACCGCTCCTACGCTCGTCTCATGTCAGAGATGTACGCGATCCGCCGAACCCGGCTCAGGGAGCAGTTCAACGCCGCCGGCAACACGGCAGCGCTCGTCTCCCGCCCCGCAAACGTCAGCTACCTCGCCGGCCCCGCCCCCCACGGCTCGGTCCTACTCCTCGGCAGGACCGAAGACGTACTCGTCTGCGCGGATCCGCCCGAGGGACGCTGCGACGAAACCCTCCGGCCGCATGTACTGCCCGGCCCCGGGGACCCGGCGGTCGCCGCCGCGGACCTGGCTCAGGGACAGTACGCCGATTCCCTCGCCGTGGAGGAACACCACCTCACCGTCGCCCGGCACCGGGAGATCCGCTCCGTCGCACCGCGGCTGCGCATCGCCGACCTCGGCGGCGCCGTCGAGCAGCAGCGGATCGTCAAGGACGAGGAGGAGATCTCCTGTCTGCGCATCGGTGCCGAGATCGCCGACCAGGCCCTCGGAGAACTCCTGGAGTCGATCCTCGTGGGCCGCACCGAGAGACACCTCGCCCTCGAACTGGAACGCCGCCTGGTCGACCACGGCGCCGACGGTCCCGCCTTCGCCACCTCCGTCGCCACCGGCCCCCACGCCGGTCGCCGGGCGCACCGCCCCACCGACCGCCGTGTGGAGGAGGGCGACTTCCTCTCCGTCTGCCTCGGCGCCGCCTACCGCGGCTACCGCTGTGAGATCGGCCGTACCTTCGTCATCGGCACCTCGCCCGCGGACTGGCAGATCGAGCTCTACGACCTCGTCTTCGCCGCCCAGCGCGCCGGACGGGAGTCCCTGGCACCGGGCGCCGCCTACCGTGACGTCGACCGTGCCGCACGTCAGGTGCTGGACTCCGCGGGGTACGGCACGGGCCTGCCGCCCCTCACCGGACACGGCGTAGGGCTCGAAATCGACGAGGACCCGCAGCTGGCCCCTTCGGCCATGGGTAAACTGGACGCTTGCGTGCCGGTCACCGTCGAACCGGGGGTCCACCTCCCGGGCCGGGGCGGCGTCCGGATCGATGACACGCTCGTCGTCCGCCCCGAGGCGGACGGCGGACCCGAGCTACTCACCATCACGACCAAGGAGCTGCTCGCACTATAGGCAAGGTGCGTGCGCCGGGGTCGTCCACGTCAGTCCAGGAGATTCCGCAACCGTGGCTTCCACGAACGACCTCAAGAACGGCCTGGTGCTCAAGCTCGAAGGCGGCCAGCTCTGGTCCGTCGTCGAGTTCCAGCACGTCAAGCCCGGCAAGGGCCCCGCCTTCGTGCGCACCAAGCTCAAGAACGTGCTCTCCGGCAAGGTCGTCGACAAGACCTTCAACGCCGGCGTCAAGGTCGAGACGGCCACTGTCGACAAGCGCGACATGCAGTTCTCGTACATGGACGGCGAGTACTTCGTCTTCATGGACATGGAGACCTACGACCAGCTGATGGTCGACCGCAAGGCTGTCGGCGACGCCGCCAACTTCCTCATCGAGGGCTTCACGGCCACCGTCGCGCAGCACGAGGGCGAGGTGCTCTTCGTCGAGCTCCCGGCCGCCGTCGAACTCGTCGTCCAGGAGACCGAGCCGGGCCTGCAGGGCGACCGCTCCACCGGTGGCACCAAGCCCGCCACCCTGGAGACCGGCCACCAGATCCAGGTCCCGCTGTTCATCACGACCGGCGAGAAGATCAAGGTCGACACCCGTACGAGCGACTACCTCGGCCGGGTGAACAGCTAACCGTGGCTGCCCGCAACACGGCCCGCAAGCGCGCCTTCCAGATCCTCTTCGAGGGCGACCAGCGCGGCGCCGACGTCCTGACGGTCCTCGCGGACTGGATCCGGCTCTCCCGGGACGACACCCGGCAGCCTCCGGTGAGCGAGTACACGATGCAGCTGGTCGAGGGCTACGCCAAGCAGGCGAAGCGGATCGACGAGCTGATCGCGCAGTACTCCGTCGGCTGGACGCTCGACCGGATGCCCGTCGTCGACCGCAACATCCTGCGGCTCGGCGCCTACGAGCTGATCTGGGTCGACGAGGTCCCCGACGCCGTCGTGCTGGACGAGATGGTGCAGCTGGCGAGGGAGTTCTCCACGGACGAGTCGCCCGCGTTCGTCAACGGCCTGCTGGGCCGGCTCAAGGAGCTCAAGCCGTCGCTGCGCCGGGACGAGGCGTAGGCGGCGAGAGATACGGCACCGCCAGGGGGCCCGCAGCGAGAGCGCTGCGGGCCCCCTGGCGTTCCGGTGCCGACGCGGCTGCCGACGGCCGCAGAAAGCCGCCGGGGGGGGGGGGGGGCGGGGGGATAGT
>NZ_JBEXCS010000073.1:0-51439 GCF_040605395.1 Streptomyces sp. NPDC005648
CCCCGGCCCCGGATCGAATGCGGGGCCGGGGCATCATGACGATCGCCATCCAACGACACCAAGGAGACGCAGCGCAGTGACGGAAGGCCTGAAATGGATTGGGCGGCACGCATTCGACAAACCGACGGCTGAGGGAATGCTCGGCGGGATCTCCATGACGGCAATGCGCGGGGTCCCTGTCCGGGATTTGCTGCTCAGGCTGGGCGCGAATGAGGAGGACATAGAGAGCGCTATCCCGTACCGGGACTTCCCCTCGTCCCGGGAGACACCCTGCATGTACGGCACGTCCGGCGAGTGGGCATACGTTCTGGAAGACCGAGGCTCGTGCACTTGGTGCGAATGGTTCTTCGAGGACGAGAAGAAGATGCGTCCCACGCCCGGGCAGGAGCTGATCTGCCTGAACGCGAATGTAGCGGTCAACCCGAGCTATCTCGTCTACGCGCCAGGCGACGGACACGTGTACCTGAACAACTGCGGCGACGATCTGACGCACCACCCGCATGCCGTGGAAGGCAGCAAGCTCGCCGCCCTCGCCGAGGGACTGAAACAGGCCGGGGCCATCTACCCCGAGGGATGCACAATCCCGCAATGGCATGCCCTTCTCGACGCGCAGGGAGATAGTCTGCGCGGCCTGGTGTGGCAGGCCGTCGGCGACATCCTGGGTATCCGCATCGCCCGGTCGGACGTGGAACAGGGCCGCTTGCCCGCAGCCAGGCTCACCGGCCCCTATGCGTAAGGCTGCGGGGCGGCGCGGATGGGTTCCGTCGCGCTGGCGAACGATCTCCCGGCGCCGCTCACTACCACGACCAGCCCGAGCACCCCATCCGGACCGCCACACCAGCCCCGTGGCCGGCGACTTCCGGATGGAATCAACTCAACGGGTGCCGACGGCGCGGAGCGTGGCGAGTACGAGTGTGCGGGTGATGGTGGTGATGTCGCTGAGGCGGACGTGTTCGTGTGGGCTGTGTGCGTGCCGGACGTCGCCGGGGCCGTACTGCAGGGTGGGGATGCCCGCGCCGCTGTACAGGCGCAGGTCGCTGCCGTAGGGGGCGCCACGTTCGGCGGGGCGGGGGCCGCGGGTGACGTCGGTGTGAGCGTCGGCGACCAGGGTGGCAAGGGGGTGTCCGGACGGCAGGCGTCCGCTGGCGAACTGGCCGCCGGGCCAGGTGACCGTAGCGGGGTGGGAGCGCAGCCAGGGGTCGGCGGCGCAGGCTTCGGCCACGCACGTCTCCAGATCGATGCGTGCCTGGGCCGGGTCCTCGTCCAGTCTGACGCCCAGTCTCCCTTCGGCGACCAGCAGGTCCGGCACGCTGCTGGCCCAGTCGCCGGCCTGAAGGGTGCCGACGGACAGCGGGTAGGGGATGGGGTATTCGGACATGAGGGGGTCGGGGCCGGTGTTGCGGCGGGCTTCCAGGCGGGCGAGCGCGCGGTGCAGGGGCAGGTAGGCGTCGATGGCGCTCACCCCGGCGTACCGGGTGCTGCCGTGGGTGGCCCGGCCGGGCACTTCGATACGGAAGGTCAGGGCGCCGGCGTTCGCGGTCATGAGCGCGCCGCTGGTCGGTTCGGTGATGATGCAGGCGTCACCGGTGTGACCGCGTTGCAGAGTGCCGAACGCGCCGAGCCCACCGTCCTCCTCGCTGACGACGAAGTGCGCGGACACCTGGCCGCGCAGCCTCGCTCCCGCGTCCCGTATCGCGGCCAGCGCGGCGAGTATCGCCACCACGCCGGCCTTCATGTCGCACGCTCCCCGGCCGTGCACCACGTCCCCGGCGACCCGGGGCAGGTAGGGGTCACCCTTCCACTGCGTCAGGTCTCCGGGAGGTACGACGTCGACGTGACCCTGGAGGACCAGGCTCGGCCCGTCGCCGAGGTGAGGCGTGGCGCCCACCAGGCCCCAGGCCTCGGTGCGCGGCGCCTCGCTGCCCGGGAAGCCGGGATGGGCACGCAGCTCGGGCAGGTTCATGGACCACAGGTCGATCTCGAGGTCCATGCGCTCCAGATGCCTGGCCAGGAGGTGCTGGAGCTCGGACTCCGCGGCGCTGCCCGTCACGCTCGGAACGGCGAGGACTTCCAGCAGCATCCGGGCGATGGCCGGCTCGTCCACCGCGGCCAGTGCCGAGGCTTCCACATCGCTCAGGGGTGCTGTCATCGAAAGTGTCTCCCTCGGGCAGGCGAGAATCAGGTCAGGCTGGAGACTACGGTCGGTCGGACAGCGCAAACAATCGCCATTTGCTGCCGGGGCCTATCATTTTCTTGCAATGATGTGGGGCTCGTGGCGAATCCTTGCGCCTTGCCCGGGCCTCCGAACATCGGGAGTGAGCCCATGGACGCCATCGACGCGGCGATCATCCGGTGCGTGCTGCGCAACGCGCGTGCCACGTACGCCGAGATCGGCAAGGCGGCCGGGTTGTCCGCGCCCGCCGCGAAGCGCCGGCTGGACCGCCTGGTGGCGACGGGCGCGATCCGCGGCTTCACCGCCCTCGTCGATCCTCAGGCGCTGGCCTGGCACACCGAGGCGTTCGTCGAGGTCTACTGCAGCGGCAATCCGACGCCCGCCGAACTGCGTCAGGCTCTCGAGGACATCCCCGAGGTCGTCGAGGCCTGTACCGTCTCCGGCGCCGCCGACGCGGTCGTTCACATGCTGGCCCGAGACATCCCCCACCTGGAAGAGGCCATCCAGCGCGTGCGCGCCACCGCGCCAGTGACACGGACCGAGAGCGCCATCGTGCTCTCCCGCCTGTTGAACCGGCCTCGCCTTTGACCGGCATCGCTCGGGGTGATGCAGCACCCTGACTTTGGGTAGATGGAGATCAAGGCGCCGCCGCACCAACCGCCACTAGCCTCAGGAATCGTCAAGTGCGCCCAGAAGGAGGGTGATGGCGCGGGTGGCGGCGGACCATTGCTCGGGGGTGAGTTCGGGAAGGTTCTGGGCGATGGAGTCGGGGATGGGGGTGTCCTCGATACGCCATGCCAGGTCGGAGACGAGGATGTCGGTGCCGGTGATCTTCAGTCCGGACCTCTCCTGTTCAGGGGCGTACGAAGGGCCCGAGACCGTGCCGTACTCCACGTGCTGGGCGCAGGCGAGGTTGTCGGGCGTGTCCGAGGCGGCTGTCAGCAGCGCCGTGCGGAATCCGGTCGTGAAGTCGGCGGGGGACGAGGTACCCCTGGCTCCCAACAGCATCCGTACCAGGTCCTGAGTGGTTCCGGTCGCGCGTACGGAGTCGTCTGCGTGGAAGAGGCAGTGCCGCAGTGTGTGTCGGGTGAGCCGGGCGTCGGAGAAATCGGCTGGGCCGTGGAAGGAAGCGCGCCCGTCGCGCGTATAGGGCAGGGTGAACGACACAGCGGAGAAGGACGCGCCCGCGAACGTCGTTCTCCCGTGGAACTGGGTACCCGTGAAGTCCCCGTGAGCCAGCCGGCATCCGCTCACGTCGAAGTCGATCAGGGTGGCTCCGGAGAGGCGTAGGTGTATGTCCTCCCAGATGGGCCGGTCGGTGGAGGGGCGGGTACGGTCGGCGAGCAGCTGTTGGGCGTGCCGCCGCGTTCGTGCTTCGCCGAACTGCCAGGGGGTGAGCGCGAAGAGGTCGGCGGTGACGTCGAAGGCCGGCGGCGTACGCAGATACGCGCATACGGTGTCCACCACACGCTGCCTGAACTCGGGCTGTGCGTCCCCGAGTTCACCGAGGATGCGCAGGCCGGTGAGGCGCACCTCGGGGTCGGGGTCGGCGAGCTGACCGTGGTACGGCGCGACGGACTCGTCGGGGATCAGGTGCTCGTAGCTCCCGGTGTCGGCATCCGGCGCGGCCGCGGTCCAGCCGAGGGGCCAGACCTGTTCCTCGGTGTGGGCGGTGGGGGAGAGCCTGGCGCCGGCGAGGTCGGCCGAGGGCTGCACGAGATGGACTCGTCCGCCGAAGACGGCCTGGTGGAACAGTGCCTCGCTGCCGAAGCGCGCCTTCCAGAACCAGGCGGCGCTGTCGAACCGGGCGTGGGTGAAGGACACTCTGCCGTGGAAACGTGCTCCGTCGCCGCCTTCCTCCCAGCTCTGGTAGTCGTCCTCCACTACGGCCAGGGGCCAGAGCGGGTCGTCCTCGCCTGGCTCGTCCCGGGCGACGGCACGCCAGGCCTCGATCTCCTCCCATGCCGGATCGTCCTCCGGCAGTGCCTCCTCACCCCGGCCGAACCAGGCGATCTCCTGGAAGCGGGCGCCCGAGAAGTCGGCGCCGGCCCGGAACCTCGTACGCCCGAACACGGCGCTGTCGCCGAACAAGGCGCCGGTGAAGTGCGCGTCGTTCTCCAGGACCGCCCTCTGGAACAGCGCCTCCCCGGCGAAATGGGCGCCGTCGAAGACGCAGTTGCCGCGGAAATGGGTGTCCGCGAAGCGGGCCAGGCCGAAACGGCAGCCGCTGAAGTCGACGTCCGGCAGTACGGCGCCGGTCAGGTCGATGTCGAGGCAGTCCGCGCAGCCGGCACCACACCCGGCACCGGCCGGGACCTGGTCTGTGGCCGGATGCCGGCGTGCCACGGCCGCGAGCGTGGCGGCCGCGGCCGACCGCAGGCCGACAGAACCGTCCGAGGCGTGCCCGAGGGCGCGCAGGTAGGCGCAGACGGTGTCGGCCACGGGTCGTCGTTGCGCGGGATGCGCCTGGGCCAATGCCTCCAACTCCCGCAACGCAGCGAGGTGGACAGCGATGTCCGGTCCGGCCAAGCGGTCGGCGGCATGCTGAAACGCCTCGAAGGCCTCCGGCCGCATCCTGGGTACCCCCTGCTGTCGGTCTCCCTGATCAACATACCGAACGCATGTCCGGCTGCGTGACCTGGTGTCATGATGTTCAAGATCCCGAGCGGGAGCTCCGAGTCGGCCTGACCGCGGGGCAGCCCTTAGCCCGCTGTCCGGCCTCAACTGTTCCACCGCCGGCGCGCGACCCTGGTGGCCATCGCCTTCAACAGCTAGCCCTGCGCGGTGAGTCGGGCCCGGTCGAAGCGTCGGGTGGCGAGGTCCTCGGGGCGGATGAGCCAGTAGAGGGTGCCCTCGTCGCCCCATACGGTCTTCGCGTCCGCGTCGCTGTCGAACTGGGCGAGCAGGATCCAGCGCTCGGCTTCCTGGTCCAGGGGCTCAGCGCCCCACGCATGCGTCCCGCCGAGTGCCGCGTTCGCGATGTCGTACTCCACAGGGCCCTGGACGGGCACGGCGTGGCCGCCGATCTGGTGACCGATGCGGGTGCGCAGACGGCCGAAGGCACGGAGGAACGACTTGAGTTCAGCCGGGGTTTCCCGGGGGTGGGGCCAGTGCCGGGTATCGCCGAGCAGGGCCTGCCGGACCTGGGGCAGCCACAGGTCGGGAGCGCTCTGCTCCGTGTCCGCGGACAACTCCACCCGTGAGAACGCGTCCAACGCCGGGGGCGCCTCCGCCGGGAAGACGGGGGTGTTCTCCGGGACGTACAACACCTGAGCCCCGGCCCAGGTTTCGGGGTCGTCAGCCGACACGAAGACGTCGTCGACCTGACCGTCGAAAAGGAAGAAGAGCAGCGTCCCGTCCTGCGGGAACCGCTCGGTGAGTCCCTCGCGGGGGAGCGCGGCACACCGCACCGAAGCCACGAAGGACAGCGGCCCGTGACCGGGCCACTGTGGCCAGCCGACCCCCGCCGGAAGTTCCGGGCTCCCGCCGAGGGCGGCCACGGTCTGCTCGCCGTCCGCCGTCCGACGAAGGCGTATGCAGGGCCGCAGAAGCGCTGTCCAGCGCTCGGCAAGATCGCCGGGAAGGTGCTCGGCGGCGAGCCGGGCGTATCGCTCATCGATCATGCAGCGCATCATCCCTGCTCCCGCTGACAACGCGGACGTCAGCCTCACGCGGCGCGCCGTCGGAGGTGGTCGCCGGGGTCAGAGAGGAGCCCCGCTGTGGTCCTTTGCGCACCGGCCGGCGTGGCCGGGACGACGGGCGGTTGTGCAAAACGTTTTGGGTCCTTAGCGTCTGCTGCCAACGAAAGGACAGGCGGCATGCGACGACTGATGGTGACGTCCTGCTCGGTGCTCGACGTGCCCGAGCAGGGGCCCTGCCGGGTGCGGGACGACCAGGACATCCTCGTCGAGGGCGGAGACATCACCTGGATCGGGCCCGCTGGCTCGGGCCCCCGGCGCGCCGACGCCGAGATCCTGGACGGGTCGGGTCTGCTCGCCGTACCCGGTCTGGTGAACGCCCACACGCACGGCCCGATGGTCCTGATGCGCGGAGCGGCCGAGGACGTCAGCGTCGAGGCGTGGTTCAACGAGCGGGTATGGCCGATGGAGGTCAACCTCACCCCGGACGACGTCCGGCTGGGCGCCGAACTGGCGTGCGCGGAGATGCTGCTCTCCGGGGTCACCGCGTTCGCCGATCACTACTTCCACGCCGAGCGCATCGCCGAGGCCGCCGTCGCCACCGGCATCCGGGCCGACATCGCCCCCACCTACTTCAGCAGCAGCGGCCGGGAGGCCCTGGAGCGCGCCGCCGAGACCGCCGTCGCCCTGCACGGTGCGGGCGGCGGACGGGTCAGGGCCTCGCTCGGGCCGCACGCGCCGTACACCGTGAACGACGACGATCTCGCGCGCATCGCCGACCTGGCCCGGGAGGCGGGACTGCGCGTCCACATCCACGCGGCCGAGCACCTGGAGCAGACGACGTCGAGTCTCGCCCGGCTCGGTGTCACGCCCATCGAGGTGCTGGAGCGCACCGGTGTCCTCGACGCCGGGGCGCTGATCGCCCACGGGTGCGGCATCACCGAGCCGGACCTACCCCGCCTCGCGGCCCACCGGGACCGTACGGCCGTGGCCTGCTGTCCGAAGGTGTATCTGAAGCACGCGTTGCATCCGCTCACCCCGGTACGGGATCTGCTGGCCGCCGGGGTGCCCGTCGCCGCCGGCACGGACGGCGCGGCGGGGCACAACACGCTGGATGTGTGGGAGGCCATGCGCCTGGTGGCGCTGACGCAGAAGCAGGCGGAACGGGACGCCACCTGGATGACGGTCTCGGACACCATCCGGGTGGCCACGCGGGGCGGGGCGCGGGCGCTTGGTCTCGGGGACCGGATCGGTGCGCTGGAGGTGGGCAGGGCGGCCGACATCGTCTTGGTGGACCTGCGCGGCCCGCACTGCCGTCCGCTGCACGATCCGGCCGCCGCACTGGTCTACAGCGTCCGGGCGAGCGACGTGCGCGACGTCGTGGTGGACGGGCGGATCGTCGTACGCGATCGCCGCCTGCTGACGGCGGACGTGCCCTCCCTGCTGGCCGGGATCGAGGCGAGGGTGCCCGCGCTCGTGGACACCTCGCACGGACGGGCGGTGCAGCACTATGACCCGTGAGCCGGAGGACGAGGACGGGCGGCGCAGACGGCGGCCCGCGTCGATCAAGGACGTGGCGGCGGCGGCCCGGGTGAGCCCCACGACCGTCTCCCACGTGCTCAGCGGCAACCGGCCGGTCGCGGAGGAGACCGCGGAGCGGGTGCGGGCCGTGGTGAACCGGCTCGGCTACGTCCCGGCGTCCACGGCCCGCAGTCTGCAGGCCGGTGCCACGAACGTCATCGGCCTGCTCGTCCCCGACATCACCAACCAGTTCTTCGCCGAACTCGCCAAGGGGGTGGAGGACGCCGGGCACGACCTCGGCTACGGGGTCATCCTGTGCAACACCGAGTTCGACCCCGCCCGCGAGGACCACTACCTGCAGCTGCTGCGCAACCGGTTCATCGACGGGATGGTGTACGCGGCCGGCTCGATGCCCTCCCGGGACCGACTGGCCTCGCTGCTCGGCCGCTTCCCCATAGCCCTCGCCGACGAGGTGGTGCCGGGCCTGCAGGACGAGACGATCCTGGTCACCGCCGACCACCGCAGAGGCGGACAGCTGATCGGCGAGCACCTCGGAGAACTGGGCCACCGTCGCGCGCTGGCGGTCAGCGGTCCGGCGGACCTGGTCAGCAGCGTGGAGCGGATCGCCGGCTTCAAGGAGGCGTTCGGCGCGGACGGGGTCACCGAGGTGGAGGGGGCGTTCGTCGAGCGGTCCGGCTACGACACGGTGGCCGACGCCCTGCGCAAGGCCGGCCGGCGAGGGCGTTTCACCGCGGTGTTCGCCGCGAACGACCTCATGGCCCTCGGCGCGGTCGCGGCCGTGGAGGACGCCGGGCTGCGCGTCCCCGACGACGTGTCCGTCGCGGGCTTCGACGACATCATGCTCGCCGGCCGGGTGCACCCGTCGCTCACCACGGTCCACCAGCCGGCCTACGACATCGGCCGGACCGCTGCGGCGCAGCTGCTGCAGTACGTCCACCGGGGCGAGGTCCCGCCCGCCTCCCGCCACATCCTGCCCGTGCGGCTCAAACAGCGCGCCAGCACGGCCGCGGTGCGCTGACCCGCCCCGCCCTCCCTCACACCACCACCGCACACCGAGCAAGGAGTCACGATGCCGCATGTCCTCGTCGTGGGTGAGTCATGGTTCACCCACTCCGTCCATCAGAAGGGGTTCGACTCCTTCCACACCAGTGAGTACGTCGAAGGAGCGGCGGTCTTCCTCGACGCGCTGCGTGACCGTGGCCACCGGGTGACGTATGTGCCGGCGCACCGGATAGACAGGGAGGTGCCCGACTCGGTCGAGGGCTTCGCCGCGTACGACGCCGTGGCCATCAGTGATGTCGGGGCCAACAGCTTCCAGCTCACACCTCCCACTTTCGCCCACTCCCTGCCCACGCCGGACCGCACGGAACTGCTGCGGGCCTACGTCGAGGGCGGCGGGGGGCTGCTGATGGTCGGCGGCTATCTCACCTTCACCGGGATCGATGCCAAGGCGCGCTGGGGGCGTACACCGCTGGCGGCCGCTCTGCCGGTTGACCTGTACGACCGGGACGACCGGGTGGAGCTGCCCGCCGGGGCCGCGCCCAGGGTGGTCTCGCCGCATCCGGTGGTCGAGGGGCTGGGGGAGCGCTGGCCTGATCTGCTCGGCCTCAACGAGGTGGCGGTGCGCGAGGGCGCCGACCTGCTCGCCGACTGCGCCGGCCATCCTCTGCTGGTGGTGGGCCGGTACGGGGCGGGCAGGTCCGCGGCCTTCACCTCCGACCTGGCGCCCCACTGGGCCCCGCCGGAATTCCTCGCGTGGGACGGCTACCCGTTGCTGTGGGACCGGCTGGTGCGCTGGCTGAGCGGGAAGACCGAGTCCCCGCCCATGGCCGCCTCCGTGCGGGAGAGGCGGCCCGTCTGATGGCCACGGCCCATATCTCCGCCGCCCCGGGCGACTTCGCGCCCGAGGTCCTCATGCCGGGCGACCCGCGCCGGGCCCGCCGGATCGCCAGGGAGTTCCTCGAGGACGCCCGGCTGGTCACCGAGGTGCGGGGCATCGAGGGATACACCGGCACCTGGCTCGGGCGACCGCTGTCCGTGCTGGCCTCGGGCATGGGCATGCCCTCCATCACCATCTACGCCACCGAGCTCTTCCGCCTCTACGGTGTGCGCGCCATCGCCCGGGTCGGCACCTGTGGCGGGATCCCGTCCTCGGTGGCACTGCGGGACGTGGTCGTGGCCACCGCCGCGCATACCGACTCCGCGATGAGCGCACAGCGGATTCCCGGTGTGCAGCTGAGCCACACGGCGACGTTCGAGCTGGTCGCGGCGGCGAGCGAGGCCGCGGCCGGGCAGAGCGGGGGCGTGCACATCGGAGCCGTCCTCACCAGCGACCACTTCTATCTCCCGCGGCCGGAACTGTTCGAGCGGCTCGCGGCGCACGGGACCCTGGCCGTCGAGATGGAGGCGGCCGGCCTCTACGCGACCGCCGCCGCCGAGGGCGGCCGGGCCCTGGCCGTCCTGACGGTGACCGACCACGTCCGCCACGAGGAGACGCTCACACCCGAGGAGCGCGAGGCGGAATTCGACCGCGCCGTGACCATTGCGGCGACCGCGCTCACGGTCACGGCCGAAACACATTCGTAGCAAGGGCAGACATAGCCAAAACGTTTTGCATTGCATAGCTTTTCGGCCAGCCGCACGCAATGCCCGAAAGCCCCCTCGAAGTCCCCTCGATGAGCAAGGAATACCGGACATGAACAAGATCAGAATTCTGGCGGCCGTCACGGCCCTGTCTGCCGTTCTCGCCGGATGCGGTTCCTCCTCCGGATCCGACACCGCGTCGAGCGGCTCGGATTCCGGGAAGCCGAGAATCAAGTTCGTGATCAACGGAACCCTCGGCGACCGCTCCTTCTTCGATTCCGCGTACGCGGGCCTGAAGAAGGCGGAGGCCCTCGGCTACTCGCTGAAGGTGGTGGAGCTGGGCAGCGACCGCACGAAGTGGCAGTCCGGGTTCGAGGACGCCGCGTCCGGCGACGACTACGACGTCCTGGCGGCGGGCACCGTGGACACCGCCGGTTTCATATCCAAGCTGGCCCCGGAGTACCCGGACAAGAAGTTCTGGCTTTTCGACTCCACCGTCGACTACACGGGCAAGAACGGCTGCTCCAACAAGTGCGCAAATGTGTACTCGGTCACGTTCAAGCAGAACGAGGCCGCCTACTTGGCAGGATTCCTCGCCGAGAAGCTCGTGGCCGGGAAATCCCTTCCCGGGGCCGCCGGCGACACCAAGGTCGGGGTGATGGGCGGCGTGCAGATCCCGGTCATCGAGGATTTCGTCGTGGGCTTCAAGGCCGGCTTCAAGGCGGCCGGCGGAAACCCGTCTTCCGGTGTCCTGGTCCAGTACGTGGGCGGTCAGAACCCCTTCGGCGACCCTGCCAAGGGCAAGGAGATCGCCTCGTCCATGTACGAGCAGGGCGCCGCCCTGGTGTGGCCGGTGGCCGGATCCTCGGGCCTGGGCGTGTTCGAGTCCGCCGTGGCCGCCAAGCGGTACACCTTCGGCGTCGACTCCGACCAGTACAAGACCCTCACCGACCCCGCCCAGCAGCAGACCGTGGTCACCTCCATCCTCAAGAACGCGGGCAACGCCCTGTATCTGGCGGCCAAGCAGAACAAGGCGGGCAGCCTCGCCTACGGCAAGCCGGCCTCGGTCGGCCTCACCGAGAACGGCGTGGGTTACGTCGACAACGCCAACTTCGAGAAGTTGGTGCCGTCGGCCCTGCGTACCGAGCTCAAGGACCAGGCGGCGAAGATCGCGTCCGGCGCGGTCACGGTCCCGTCGGCCTTCTGAGAACGACTCCGGCCGGAAGGAGCCTCGTGGACCAGCAGCAACCCCCGCTCGCCCTGGACGTCAGGGGCCTGGGCAAGACGTATCCCAACGGCACCCGGGCGGTGCAGGACATCGACCTCCAGGTCGCCGGGGGCGAGATACGGGCGATCGTCGGACAGAACGGCGCCGGCAAGTCGACGCTGATGAAACTGCTGTACGGGCTGGAGCAGCCGTCGAGCGGCGAGATCCGCGTCCGCGGTGAGCGGGTCAGGCTCTCCACTCCCCAGGACGCCATCGCGCTCGGCATCGGCATGGTGCACCAGAACCTGATGCTGGTGCCGTCGTTCACCCTCGCCGAGAACGTCGTCCTGGGTGTGGAACCGGGCCCCGCGGTCCGCGTCGACCGGGCTGCCGCCGCGGAACGCACCGCGGCCCTCGCCGAGGAGGCCGGGCTCGCGGTGGACCCGTACGCGAGAGCCGAGTCGGTGAGCGTCGGCATGCGGCAACGGGCGGAGATCCTCAAGGCCCTGCACCGGGGCGCCCGGATCCTCATCCTCGACGAGCCCACGGCGGTGCTCACCCCACAGGAGACCACCGACCTGTTCGAGGCCGTACGCCGGCTCCGCGACGGCGGGATGACCGTGCTGTTCATCTCCCACAAGCTCAAGGAAGTACGGGAGATCAGCGACCGCGTCACCATCATGCGCGCCGGGCGCGTGACCGGCACCGTACGCACCGAGGAGTCCACGCCCGCCGAGCTGGCGTCGATGATGGTGGGCCGCGAGCTGTCCCTGGAGGTGTCCAAGCCGCACGCCCGTCCCGGCGCGCCGGTCCTGCGGGTACGCTCCCTGGGCTCCGGGCCGGGGGAGGGGCAGCCCCTGCACGACGTCTCCTTCGACGTCGCCGCCGGCGAGATCGTGGGCCTGGCCGGCGTCGAGGGCAACGGACAGACCGAACTCGTCGAGATCCTCGCCGGACTGCGGCGCCCCACCACGGGATCCGTGACCGTCGACGACACCGACGTCACCCTGCTCGACGCCGCGGCCCACCGCGCGGCCGGCATCGCCCACGTCCCCGAGGACCGCCTCGCCAACGGCGCGGCCCTGGACCAGTCCGTCACCGACAACCTGATCGTCGACCGCCACGACCGTCCCCCGCTCGCCCGCCACGGCCGACTGCACACGCGCAGGGCGCGCAGGCTTGCCGAGCAACTGATCCAGCGCTACGCGATCCGGGTCCCGCACCCCGCCGTACCGGTCGGCGCGCTGTCGGGAGGCAACCTGCAGAAGGTGGTCGTCGCCCGTGAACTGTCCGCCCGGCCACGGGTGTTGCTGGCCGCACAGCTCACCCGGGGCGTCGACATCGGCGCCATGCACTTCATGTACGAACGGCTCATCGAGGCCCGCGACGCGGGCGCCGCCGTGTTCCTCGTCTCCGCCGACCTCGGCGAACTGCTCGCTCTCTCGGACCGGCTCCTGGTCATCAAGGACGGCCGCCTGACCGCCCGGTTCGACGACCCCGCCGACCTCACCGAGGAGCAGGCAGGCCTCTACATGCTCGGCGTCGAACACCACCCGGCCGGGCGGATCGCCCACGGACTCACCCCGGCAGGCACCCCATGACCACCGTTCCCCGCAACGCGTCCGACGACCACCGCGCCTTCGCCGAGTCCACGCCCGCCACGGAACAGGAGGGCCGCCGCGACTTCCTCACCGCCAGGCGACGCTCGGCGGTGGTGGAACTGTCGATGACCGTGCTCACCGTCGTCGCGGCCGTCCTGATCGCCTTCCTGGTGGTCCTGGCCACCGGCAAGGACGCCTCCGGCGCCATGGACGCACTGCTCACCGGCCCGCTGGAGCGCACGCCCCGGATCGGCCGCTGGCTGGCCGACGCCACGACGCTCGCCCTGCTCGGCCTGTCCGTCGCCATCCCCTTCCGCGCCCGGCAGATCAGCCTCGGCGCGGAGGCCCAGGTGTACACCGGCGCGCTGGCGGCGGCCCTGGTGGCCATCAACCTCCACCTCCCGCCGGTCCTCGCGGTCCTCGTCCCGCTCGCGGCGGCGGCCCTCGTCGGCGGCGCGCTCGGCGCGGTGCCCGGGGTGATGAAGGCGCGCCTCGGCGCCAACGAGATCGTGGCCACCCTCATGCTCAACGCCGTGGTCGTTCGCGTCTTCGACTGGCTGCTGACGAACCATCTGAAGGCGCCGTCCAGCGCTGCCGTCCAGTCCGCCCCGATCCGCCCCGACGCGGCCCTGCCTCTCCTCACGAACATCTTCGGAGTCCCGCTCGACCAGGCCAACGTCGGCCTGTTCGGCATGCTGGCGATCGCCGCCGCCGTATGGTTCCTGCTCGCCAGGACCCCGCTCGGCTATCGCATCCGGATGACCGGCTCGAACCCGTCCTTCGCCCGGTACGGCGGCATCGACGTGCCCCGGACCATCGAGTGGAGCTTCGTCCTGGGAGGCGCCCTGGCCGGGCTCGCGGGCGCGCACCTGGTCCTCGGCATCTACGGCGGGCTGCAGCCGGACATGGCCGGCGGCCTCGCCTTCGAGGGCATCGTCGTCGCCCTGCTCGCCCGCAACAACCCGATCGCGGTGGTCGGCGCCGCGCTCCTGTACTCGTATCTGCGCGTCGGCGGTGACGTGATGGAACAGCAGACGGACGTCGGCTCCGAGACGGTGATCATCATCCAGGCCGTCATCGTCCTCCTGGTCACGGCGCGTGCGCTGCCCGACCTCGTCAAGCGGTATCTCGCGCGGAAGGGGGCCCGCTGATGGGTCCGGTTCTCGACGTCGTGTTCAGCGCCGGGTTCCTCGCCGCGGTGCTGCGGGTCTGCACACCGTACGTGCTGGCCGCCCTGGGCGGTCTGATCGCCGAACGGGCCGGTGTGCCCAACATCGCGCTGGAGGGCTCGATGCTCTCGGCCGCCTGTACCGGCGCCCTGGTCGCCGGATACAGCGGCTCGGTGTGGGCCGGCGCCCTGTGCGGGATCGCGGCGGGCTGCCTGCTCGCCCTGCTACTGGGCGTACTGCACCTGCAGCTGGGCGCGGACGCGATCATCGCGGGCATCGGGATCAACCTGCTGGCGTCCGGCGCCACCGCCTACGCCGTGTACGCGCTGCTCGGTGACAAGGGCGGCACCAGCCGGCTGCACAGCGGCACCCTGCCCACCCTCGACCTGCCCCTGCTCGGTGACATCCCAGGCCTCGGCACCGTGGTCGACGGCCAGAACCTGATGACCTGGATCGCCGTCGCGGCGGCCCCGGCGGTCGCCTGGCTGCTGCTGCGGACCCGGTTCGGGTTCCATCTGCGCGCGGTCGGCGAATTCCCGGACGCGGCACGGTCCGTCGGCATCCGCGTCGGCCGGGTCCGGTTCATCGCCCTGGCACTCAGCGGCGCCCTGGCCGGAGCGGCCGGGGTGTTCCTGAGCATGGGGGCGGTCTCCTTCTTCGTCACCGACATGACCGCCGGCCGCGGCTACATCGCGCTTGCCGCCGTCTACCTCGGCATGCTCCGCCCCTGGGGCGTGTTCCTGGCCGCACTCGGCTTCGGCGCCGCCGAAGCCCTCGCCGTCCAGCTCGGCAACCTCTCCGTGCCGTCCCAGTTGGTCTCCGCGCTCCCGTACGCCTTCACCCTGCTGGCCCTGGCGGTCTTCGCCCACCGCCGCCGACGGCCCGCCCCCACCGGGGACGCGATCCCGTCTCCCGCCAAAGCCTGACCACGCCGACCGGGGCCCCGGGCCCCGTCAAGGAGCACTCACCCTCATGCGCCTGCGTACTGCCCGCGGCCGGTTCATCGCGTCGCTCCTCACCCTCGCGACACTGCCGGCCCTCACCGCGGCCGCTCCCAGAACCACCACTCCCGTTCCCCGCCTGGACTTCATCGGCGAACAGGATCTGCCGAACGCGCTGTCCTTCCAGGGCACCACCGTCGGCGGACTGTCCGCCATCAGCTACGACGCCGCAACCCGCTCCTACTACCTGATCAGCGACGACCGCTCGGCGACCGGCCCGGCCCGTTTCTACACGGCCCGCGCGGTGTTCGCGCACGGACGCCTCAGCGGAGTCGAACTCACCGGCACCCACCCCTGGCTGCGCCCCGACGGCAGCGTCTACCCGCCGACCTCCACCCCCGCAGGCCAGCCCGCGACCATCGCTCCCGACCCCGAGGGCATCGCCGTCGACCCGCGCGGCGGCGGTCTGGTGTGGACCAGCGAAGGCGAACGGATCGTCCCGGCCGACGCCCCCGCCGTGCTCGGAGACCCGGCGATCAGACGGGCGACCGTGACCGGCCAGGACATCGGCGCGCTCCCCCTGCCACCGCAACTGCACATGAACGCGCAGCCCGTCGGCCCCCGTCGCAACCAGACACTGGAAGGGGTCACCTTCACCCCGGACGGCCGCCGGATCGTCACGGCCATGGAAGACCCCCTCTACCAGGACGGCGCCGACCCCACCCCCGCCCACGGCGCCCTGACCCGCCTCACCGTCCACGACGCCCGCACCGGACGGCCGACGGCGCAGTACGCCTACCCCCTCGAACCGCTCTTCGCGACTCCTCCTGCCGGCAGCACCGACACCAACGGAGTCAGCGATCTCGTCGCACTCGGCCATGACCGCTTCCTGCTGCTGGAACGCGCCTCGATCTTCAGCGCCAACGACTGGAAGGTCCGGATCTACCTCGTCGACCTGCACAACGCGACCGACGTCCTCGGCCGTGACTCCCTGACGGACGGCCCGGTGACACCGGTCCGCAAGACGCTCGTCACGGACCTGTCCGACGTGCCCGGTCTGCAGCGCGTCGACAACATCGAAGGCATCACCCTGGGCCCGCGTCTTGCGGACGGCCGTCGTACCGTGCTGCTGGTCTCCGACGACAACTTCTCCTCCATCCAGACGACCCAGTTCCTCGCCTTCGCCGCCACGGACCTCTGACGCGCCACCTCACATGGGCCTGTCGGAACGCGTGTCAGTGCGCCCCTCTACGGTGCGGCCATGTCTGACGGTCCGATTCCCGATGTCTCTGAGGCTGATTGCGTGGTGATGGATGTGGGGTCGGCCGATCCCGGGCTCCTGGTGCATGCCGATCCGGCGCGGGGGCAGGCGTTGCTGGATGTCGCCTCGGGGCCGACCGGCCGGCTGACGGCGGCGGTGTACCGGGAGTCGGCGCATCTGCACCGCGACGCCGACGCTCGGTTACGCCGCGATCTGCCGGCCCTCGACGCCGCCCGCTACGGGGCGTCCGAGGTGGCGGCTCGCGTCGCCTCCCTGCCGCTGCCGGGCGACGGCGGACATGACTGGAAAGTGACGTGGGCGAGCGGCGAACTGCTCCGGTTCCTCGCACGCGTGCGCCCTGCTCTCCTCGGACGCGCATCGAGTGGCGGCCGCGCGGGGGCAGGAGCCTGCTTGCGGAAGGGCTCTCCGTGCCGAGAGGCTCGGAGGGGGTCTGATGGGCGCGTCCTGGAGGTCCAGCGTGATCGGCTACAGCTGAGCACCGATTCCGGTCAGTGCCCGGACCTCCATCTCCGCCTGCTTGTCAGGATCCGCGGGGCGCCTGCTGAACATGGTGCCGAGATATCCGCACAGGAACGAGAGCGGAATCGACACGATGCCGGGATTCATGAGCGGGAACAAGTGGAAGTCGACGCTCTTGATGATCGACGTAGGGGTACCCGAGACCGCCGGCGAGAAGACGATGAGCGCGAGGCAGGACACCAGACCGCCGTAAATGCTCCACAGCGTCCCCGAGGTGTTGAAGCGTTTCCAGTACAGCGTGTAGAGCATCGTCGGCAGGTTGGCGGAGGCAGCGAGTGCGAGGGCCAGTGAGACGAGGAAGGCGACGTTCTGGCCGTCGGCCACGATGCCGCCGATGATGGCCAGGAAACCGATCACGACCGCTGTCAGTCGGGCCACCCGGATCTCGGAGCGGGGATCGGCCTTGCCCTGCCGTATCACGTTGGCATAGACGTCATGGGCAAAGGAAGCCGAAGCCGCCAGGGTCAGACCGGCCACGACCGCCAGGATCGTGGCGAAGGCCACCGCCGAGACCACGCCCAGGAGTACGACTCCACCCACACGGAAGGCGAGCAGAGGCGCCGCAGAGTTCTCCCCGCCGGGAGCGTGGACGATCGCGTCGGAACCGACCAGGGCGGTGGCGCCGTAACCGACGACCAGGATTCCCAGGTAGAACGTGAACATCGACCAGGAGCACCACACCACCGATCTGCGCGCCTCCTTGGCGTCGGGCACGGTGTAGAAGCGCATCAGCACGTGCGGCAGGCTGGAGATGCCGAGGACCAGGGCGAGGGCCAATGAGACGAAATCGAGTTGGCTCGTCGCGTTGTGGCCGTAAAGGCTGCCAGGATTGAGCAGTCGCTCGCCCAACGGGCTGTTCTGCGTGGCCTGGTGCAGCAGCGCCGAGAAGCTGAAACCGAACTTGCCGATGATGAATACGCTCATGAAGGTCACACAGACCAGGAGCAGACCGGCTTTGATGATCTGTACCCAGGTCGTGCCCTTCATGCCGCCCACCAGCACATAGAGGAGCATGACGACGCCCACGCCGCTGATGAGGAGGGCCTGCCCGCCCCTGGTGTGCACGCCCAGCAGCAACGCGATCAGCCCGCCCGCTCCGGCCATCTGGGCGAGCATGTAGAAGAACGTGATCACCAGGGTGGCGTTGGCCGCAGCAGCCCGCACCGGGCGCTGTCTCATGCGGAAGGCCATCACGTCACCCACGGTGAACCGCCCGGTGTTGCGCAGCCGTTCACCGATGAGCAGGAGAGCGACAAGCCAGGCGACCAGCCATCCGACGGAGTAGAGGAATCCGTCGTAACCATGGACGGCGATCGCCCCGGAGATTCCCAGGAAGGAAGCCGCGGAGAGGAAGTCCCCGGACAGCGCGATGCCGTTCTGCACACCGGTGAAGGCGCCGCCGGCGGCGTAGTAGTCGGATGCCGTCTGATTGCTGTTGGTGACCTTGTAGACGATGAACAGAGTGATGGCGACGAATATCAGGAACACGCTCAGATTGAGCATGGGACTGCCGGTCGAGTCGGCGGCAATCTGTCGTGTCATTCCTTTTCCACTCCCGCCAGTTCGTGGATCCTGTCCACTTCCGGATCGAGCTTCTTCCCGGCGAAGCGCCGGTACGCCAGGACGATCATGATCGTGGACGCGAACTGCATCAGACCGAGGACAGTACCCACGTTGATCTCGCCCGCGACCTTGCGGCCCATGAACCCGTGGGCGTAGGCGGAAAGCAGCGCGAACGTCATGTACCAGAGGAAGAAGAGCGCGCTCATCGGGAAGACGAACAGCCGCAGCCGTCTGCGCAGCCGGGCGAACTCCTCGCTCTGCTGGATCTCCGGGTAGTTGGGCTCGCCGTCGCGACGGGGGTCGTTGAACTCCCGTCGGGCAGGCCGCTCGGACAATGGGGAGGTGGGCGGCCCCGCCGGTCTGGTCACGTTCCTCTTCCTGGGTATTCGGGCAGGAGGGCACACGTGTGCCTCTGCGGCGAGCGAGACCATTCAATGCCCCTAGCAGTCGCCAACCGAAGGCGACTTGATCCTTTCTTTGCTCACCGTTCACCGAACTGAGTCTTGAGGGCACGGCGCGGCCCACCGGCCCACCGAATGTGCGGGACGTGTGAGTAACGGGTTGGTTCGCCCTGGCCGATGGATGCGGAGCCGCATTGTTGCCGTTGGCCTCGCTGTTCTAAACTCACCTGGGTTCCACAGCACTTGGCGGGTGGGCACCCGATGCCCGGCATCGGTTCGCATTCGGGAACCTGGAGATGGAACAGCTTTTGAAATGCGGGCGTCCCCGTTGTGCTCAGGTGAAAACCCGGGAGAAAACAGCATCGTGACTGGTACGTGCGAGCAAGCAGTTCCGAATGCGGAGCTCCTGTCGTGACCGCGGCCAGGCACGCGGCGACGCGGCCGGTACGGCCGTCGCGAGGGGCTTCGCTCGTGCAGTGGCGCAACTGGCCGCTGCTGGTGAAGCTGGCGGCGGTGCTGGTCGTGCCCGTCCTGCTCGCCGTCGGTCTGGGCGTCGTCCAGATCCATGACGACGTCACCCGCGCCAACTCCTACGCGGACATGCAACGCCTGGTCACCATGCGCGGCCAGCTGCGGACTCTGCTGGACTCCCTGCAGAGGGAACGCACGATGTCCGTCGAACGACTCAGTGCCCAGCACGCCCGAGCCGTGGACGATACCGCTGATCTGCGGCAGCAGCAGCGCAGCGTCGACCGTGCCCGCACCACCGTCGCCCACACCAGGAAACTGGACATCGACCTGGCGGGCGTTGCGGCGAATCGTTACCGCGAGACCGTCGGCCTCCTGGACCGCCTGCCCGCCCTGCGCACCCAGGTCACGTCCGCACGTATCGGTTCCTGGACCGCGCTCAACGACTACGGCACGATCATCACGGGGCTGCTCCATCTGGACCAGGCGCTCGTCAGCAAGTTTGACACCCCCCAACTCACCAGGTATGCGACCGCGTTGTACGACCTGGAGGCCGGCGAGGAGCAGGTCCACCTCGAACACGCGATTCTGCTCCAGACAGCCGGCCGAGGCCGTCCGACGACCCCGACGCTCATGAAGGCACTGCAAGAGGCCGACATACGACTGCGGGACAGGCGCGGTGACTTCCAGGCCCTGGCCACCGCCACGGAATTGAGCGGATACCAGCGGACAGTCACCGGCCCCGCCGTCAGCCGCCGTGCGCACGTGGTGAGCGCCGTGCTGGCGACGCCCGTCGCGTCGGGCGCGAAGAAGCACAACACCCGCTTGCTGCCGACCTCGGTCGAGAATTGGAACCGCGACTCGCAGACCACCGCGACGCTCATCGACAAGGTGTCGGACGGATTCCTCTCCAAGCTGCGCACATCGGCGGCCCAGCTGCAAGACCGGACGAGCAACCAGGCGGGCATGGCGTCCGTCATCCTCTTCGCCGTGCTCCTGCTCGCCCTCGCCATCGGTCTCGGCATCGGCAGGCATCTGCTGCGCTCGCTGACCGTCCTGCGCTCGACGGCACTCGAGGTGGCGGAACACCGCCTGCCGGCCGCGGTCGAGAGCATGCGCGAGGGCAGGCAGGCCAACACGGTGGTCGATGTCGTACCCGTCCACACCACAGAGGAGTTCGGTCAGCTCGCCAGGGCGTTCGACACCATGCACGCCCAGGCCGTACGTCTGGCGGCGGAGCAGGCCGCACTGCGAGGTGACCTCAGGAACACCCTCGTCAACCTCTCCCGGCGCAGCCAGAGCCTGGTGGACCGGCTGCTGCTGCTGATGGAACAGCTGGAGCGGCACGAAGAGAACCCGGAGCAACTGGCCAGCCTCTTCACGCTCGATCACCTGGCGACGCGGATGCGGCGCAACAACGAGAACATGATGATCCTGTGCGGCAGCACCCTGGTGCGCTCCACCCACCCCGCGGCGCTCGACACCGTGCTCAGGGGCGCCGTCTCCGAGATCGAGCACTATCAGCGCGTGCACGTTCAGCCTGGCCTTCCCGTCGAGGTGATCGGGTATGCGGCCGGTGACCTGGTGCGGCTCCTGGCCGAACTGCTCGACAACGCCACCACGTTCTCCCCGCCACACAGCCGGGTCGTCATCGGCGGCACCCGCCAGTCCGACGGCTCGCTGCTGATCGAGATCCAGGACGGGGGGATCGGGATGAGCGAGCGCGACCTGGCCTCGGCCAACCGGCGCGTGGCGACGGCCGCCGCCACGGACGCGCCCGCGTCACGGCAGCTGGGGCTGCTCGTGGTCGGCCGCCTGGCCGGCCGGCACGGCATCGCCGTCGACCTGAGCGCGCAACCGGGCGTCCCGGGACTGCGGGCTCGTGTGCTGGTACCGGTCAAGTTGGTCACGGCGCAGGCGCCGGCCCGCGCGGACCAGCCGGGCACCATGGCCGAACGCCCCGCCGCCCCGCTTCCGACGCGGACGCGAGGAGGCCGGTCGAGCGGCGGGCGGGCCGAGGGCGGCCGGACGAACGGCGCTGACACGGCGTCGGGCCCGCCGCAGCGGCCCTTCGCCCTCACCGCAGCGGCGACGGCAGCCGGCAGCGCCGGCAAAACCGTGGACGCATCCGCGTCAGGGGCCGCGAAGGAGCCCGACCAGTCGCCAGGCATCACCGCGGCCGGGTTGCCCAAGAGGGTTCCGCGTACGCGACCAGCTCCGGCCCGAAGCGAGCAATCCCCCTCGGGGGACGAAGCCGCCGCGAGCCAGCACGCCCGCCGCACCCACAGCTTCCTCAGCAGCTACCAGTCGGGCATCCGTCGGGCGCAACCCGACCAGACGCACAATCCATCGGCGACGGGCAGGAAAAACCCATGACACCAACCCACTCCACGGAGGTGAGCCAGTTCGGATGGCTGGTCACCAACTTCACGGAGCGAGTGCCCGATGTAGCGCACGCCGTGGTCATCTCGGCCGACGGGCTGCTGCTCACCGCCTCGGACCAGCTGGCGGATGACCGTGCCGAGCAGCTCTCCACCATCGCGGCGGGTGCCATCAGCCTGATCCAGGCCGCCGCCGACTGCATGGACACCGGGTACGCGCTGCGTACGGTGATCCAGATGGAGCACGGCAACATGCTGATGATGTCGATCCGCGACGGCTCGTGTCTGGTGGCCCTGGCGGCGCCGGACTGCGAGATCGGCCAGATCGCCTTTGAGATGACCGTGCTCGTCGACCAGGTCGGCGAGATGCTGACTCCGGAACTCCGTACGGAGTTGCAGCGGTTCCAGCAGGCTGCGGCCCGATAGCCCGACGGAGAGACCATGAGCACCGGTGAAGGCCCGTCCGGCTTTCGAAGAGACCAGCAAGCGGAGGACGAACAGACCTTCGCCGACGTGCTCAACGCGTTCAGTTTCGGCACCGGACGACGACGGTGGAAGTCGGCCGGCACGCGTGGCACGCCGAAGGACACGACGCACGACGAGAGCGAAGCCGCGCCGCCGTCCGCCCCACAGCCGAACGTGGAGCCGGAAGCACCGGCGTCCTTCGTCCGCGCCTACGCCTGGACGGCCGGCCGTACCAGCTCGCACCATCACTTCGCGGTCGAGACCCTCGTCACTGCCGCCGGTCCGCGCAGCGTCTCCGGCGCTGCCACCCAGTGGGACCACGCGGTGCTCGATCTATGCCGGGAACCACGGTCGGTGGCCGAGGTGGCGGCGCTCGTCGGGGTGCCGCTGGGGGTGGCCAAGGTCCTCCTTGGTGACATGACGGATCGCGGGATGATCATCGTCCACGAGGCGGCGACCGAGGCCGGCGACGCCCCGACCACAGCACTGATGGAGAGAGTGCTGATCGGACTGCGCCAGCTCTGAACCTGCTCCTGTGGGCTGACTGCGCACAGTACGGGCGTCGCTCTTGGTGCGGCGCCTGGACACAGTGCACCGCCTGGGTCGGCAGCCCGGCTGTGGACCCCGACGCGTAGCCGAGCCCGAATGCCAGACCTCGCCCGCGGGGGTCCGACCGAAGTGTTTTGTGCGGGACTTGTCGGCTGCCGCCACGGGATGGTGCCACCGTCACCGAGTCGCAGGGCGTGTTCCCATAGGGGCCTTGCCGTCAACCAGGCGCCATCACAGCGCCATTGCGGTTCAGACCGCCCCGGCCGGGGTGGTCGGATACGGGCAACTGTGCACCAGGGCCCGCAAGTTGGGGACTCTGCGCCGGGGCCGGTGCGGAGGGCACCGGCAGCTTCGGCGATGGTCTGCCCCGGAACCTGCTCGCGCGGCATGTTCAGCAGTTCGAGGCGAACCGCTCTGACCAGGATGGTGTCCCGCTGGGTGTTGTAGCGGATCAAGTGTCCGGAATCCGCAGTTCGGGGAGGGTGACTCCGCCGGACCGGATGTTCAACGCGCCTCTGCGGGGGCGCCTCGCGGGCTGCCGTCCGGAGATCGTCAGGGGCCTCGTGCCGGAACGAGTAAGGCTTGATCCCTTACACCACGACACGGGACACGACCCCAGGAGCCCACATGACACACCGCAACGAACAAACGAACCAGAACTCCACGACTCCGGACTCCGCGGCGCCCTCACGTTTTCGGCGCCCCCGTCGACTCAAGCGGGGACGCCGCTGGGCAATCGGCGCCCCGGAGATCGCGAGCACGGTGCCCTGCGGGCCTCTTCGGGTGCGCCCCGTAGTCGCAGCGGCCAGGTCCTCGAAGACTGAGGCATAGGCGGACACAATCGCCGTCAACGGGTCGTCCAATGGGTTCACGGGGCGCTCCTCACGCACGTCGATTCCGAGCGCTCGATCAGGTACTCGCGTTCTCAAACCGTCACGGACGCGCGCGCCTCGCGAATCACCTTGACGGTCTCGTTCGGGTGGGCGTGCATCACCAAGTGAGTGCGAGGAGTCGACCTCATTGACATCCTCCGCTCCCTGAGGGGAGGGGATTCCTGGCTCAGGCTGCCTCTGGGAGCAGCGCTCCCGGAGGTCTTACGCCCTCGACACCAGCCGGGTTGAGACCAGCCCGGACGAGCATCACGCGCGCGGAGTTCTTGTCCCGGGGGGAGACGACTCCGCACGCGGTGCAGGCGTAGGTGCGTTCCGAAAGAGGGAGTGCGTGCTTGGTTCTCGCTCCGCACGACGCGCAGTCCATGGTGGTGTGCGCGGGGTGCACGAGACGGATGTCCCGCCCGTGCTTGCGGCCCATTTCGATCAGGGCCGTCTTCGTGGCGCCGATCGCCGCGTCAGCGGCTTTGCGGGCCATGGTCGATTTCGCGAGGAACTTCGCACGGAAGTCCTCGACGGCGATGGCGTCGTGGTCGCGGACGACGCGCTTGGCCCACTTGCGGGCCGTGTCCTGCCGCTGCCGGGCGATTTTCGCGTAGGTCTTCGCCCGCCATTTCTTCGCCTCGCGGTAGCCCTTCGAGGCGGCATGCCCCTTCTTCGGCTTGCGACGCGCCACCATCCGGTCGTACCGGGTCAGCCTGCCCTGGGCGTTGCGGCCGTGCTGCGGGTGCGGGAGGTCGTGGGCGTCGGATGTGGTGGTGGCGGTTTCCTTGACGCCCCAGTCGACGCCGAGGACGGCGCCGGTCTCGGGGAGCGGATGCACCTCGATGGCGACGACGAACGACGCGTACCAGTGCCCCACCACGTCTCGGTACACACGCACCGACGAGGGTACGGCCGGGAGTTCACGCGACCACACCACGGTCAGGGCGATGCCGCCCGCGACGTGGAGACGCCCGTCCTTGAGGCGGAACCCGCGCTGCGTGTAGTTCAGCGTGGGCTGCGCCTCGCGTTTCTTCTTCGGCTTCGGCATGCCCGCGCGCTGCTTGACCGGGAGGCGGTCCTTGATGTCCTTCCGCGCTTTGGCACGGGACTTGGCGAAGTCACGGATCGTCTGCTGCTGCGGCACCGACGCGCCTTCCCGGAGCCACGGCAGTTTCGCGCGGGCTTCGGTCAGCATCTTGTCGAGCTGCGCCGGGCCGCACGTCAGCTTGTCGCCGGGGTTGGCCCGGTTGTGGGCGTGTGTCTGGCGGGACTTGGCGACGGCCTCGTTCCACACCCACCGGCACTTGCTCCATTCGGCGAGGAGCGCCGTGCGGGCGGTGGACGACACGCGGAGCCGGTAGGTGTACCGGGCATGCCCGGCGCCCTCCGATATTTGTGGTGTCGTCATGCCACCATTCTACCACTACAGTTGAGGCATGGATCATGAAGTTCGCATCACGCTCAGGCTGCCCGCTGACCTGCATGAGTGGCTGGTCGCTCAGGCCAAGTCCGCCCGCAGGTCCCTCAACTCCGAGATCCTGCACCGGCTTGAGGTCGGGCACGGCGGCACCTCGGCAGACGACCAATCGCCCTGAGGGCGATTACTCTTTCCTTGCCCTGCTCCGCAGGGTTCCGATTCCTCCCCGGCCTGAAGGCCGGGGCATCCTCGGAGGTATCCGGTGAGCGGAGCGGTCCTGGAACTCGGCGCGGTCGGCGTAGGGCACCCCCAGCAGCTCGCTGATCACCAAGGACGGCACCGGCGGCGCGAAGTTCGACACCAGATCGGCCGGCTTGCCGGCTCGTTCCATGTCGTCCAGCGCCGAATCCGCGATCTCGGTGATCCGTGGCTGAAGCCGGCGCATCCGGCGCACCGTGAACTCCGGGGTCGGCATCCGGCGCAACCGCGTGTGCTCCGGCGTGCCGAGCCCGATCAGGTTCCCGGTCCGTATCGCCTCCGCTCCTCCGCGCTCACCCGGGTCGAGCCACCAGGTGTGCCGCCCGTACGGAAGGTACTGCTGAACCGGGGCGGGTCCGACAGCACCTCGCGTACATTCTCGTAGGGAAGAACGAGATACGCGGGCACGCCGAACGGCGCCATCATCCGCACTACGCCTTCGCCGTCGCGGGCCTGGGCCAGTTCCTCGACCGGGTGGAAGCCGTTGCGCCGCATCTGCAGCGGCACCTCCGGCGTTACCGGCATTGTCTGTCCACGCTCCTGGCTGTTGTGGAGCACTCTGTGTCGGCGTCGCGTCAGGCCGACAAGGTGGCCGCATAGGACACGCCGGTCAAGTCCTCCGAGAGCTGCCACAGTCGCCGCGCGGTCTCCGAGTCCTCGGCCGCGGGGTCCGGACGGACCATCGTGGGATGTCCCCGCAGCTCTCGGAAGCCGTGGGGGCCGAGGAACTGTCCCCCTTCGACAGTGGGCGCGGTCGCCGCGTACAGCTGGGGCAGGGCGCCCGTCGATGGCGATCGCCGGCAGGGCGCTTTCATCGCCGCCGATCCACCAGTGCTGGGCCTGCGGGTCGAGGCGGAACCGGCCGCCTGGGCCGGCGACGGCGATCTGGTCGCCGACTGCTGCCTGTTCGGCCCACGCCGACGCCGCTCCCGTGCCGTGGAGAACGAACTGCACTTCGAGGATGCCGGCGGCCGGGTCGTATCGGCGTGGGGTGTAGGTGCGGATGATCGGTCGGTCGGGCGGCCGGCTCGGGCCAGACCAGCCCGTCGGAGCCGAACTCCGGCAGCGCCGGGGCCTGCTGCCCGGGCGCGGGCAGGAACACCTTGATGTGCGCGGTCGGCGACTCGAGGGAGAACCCGTCCAATGCGGGGCCGGCGAGCAGCACCGACACCAGCCGCGGGGCCAGCCGAGACACGCCCACCACGCTCACCGGACGGATCACCGGCCGCCGCCGCCCCGACGGCCCCGCGGCGGGCGATTCCGGGCCGGCCGGTGCCGGAGCGTTCCGCGGTTGGTCTGCTCTCGCGCCGCCAGCCACGACCGGTTCAGGGGAGGCGAGGTAAGAGGGGGCGGCTTCATCCGGCGCGGGTTCGGACACTGTCATCCATCTCCTCGACTACCTCCGATAGAGGTGTGGCTCCGATAAGAGTGTGGCTGGTCCTCAACGAGGCCGCACGGCGCGGCCACCGCGTCCGCCCGCTCGTACGCAACCCCGACGCCCTCCAGGCCCCGGCCGGCGTTTCGAACTGATCCAGGGCACGCCCGCCGACATCGACGACATCCGCAAGGCCGCCGGCGGAACGGAGGCTGTGCTCAGCGCGCTCAACAACTCCCGCGCCTCTGACAGCCCCTGGGGCAACCCGTCAACCCGCCCATGTTCATGACCGACGTCGGCTACGACGACCCGGCCGACGGCTCACTGCGCGCTTCGCCGACCTGCACTTCGTCGCCCTCGACGACAGCGGCCCGGACACCGAACTGGCGGTGATCACCGGCTACAAGGCCGCCCGGAACCGGCCCCTGACCCGTTGCCAGAAGCTGTCCGACACAGCACTGGCCGCGGTGCGTGCCCCGGGCGAGCACGGCTTCGCGCACTTGAAGAACCGGCGCGTCCTGGGCAAGGGCCGCACAGATCCGAAGTGGGCGACCGCGCTGGTGCGGGCCCTGCTGCTCCTCACGAACAAGGAAGTTGCCCGATGACCGACGATCTTGTCGCTGGACTACCGCCCCGGACCTGGCCGGGCATCCCCACGCCCACGCCCACCAGACCATCCGACACGCAGTTTCCACGATGCACACTGCTCAATCGCCCAACACGGGCGGAACCAACCAGGAATGGCAGCTCGTCGCCCTGTGGTCCGCTGGCTATGGCGCCGTGAAGAGCAGCGGGAAGCGCAGGCCCAGCCAGGGTTTGCGGCCCCAGACGACGACCTTGGCGCGGGCCATGGCGGTGGGGGCGGTCCAGCGGCCCAGGGCGAGGAGGAGGAAGGCGACGGGGTCGATGGCTATCGTGCAGTCAGGCCGCCGGGGCGGGGAGTCGGTGACTATGGGTACCCCGTTGGCGAAGGTGACGGCGAAGCGGTCGCGGCCGATCCGCAACACGTAGCACGCACGATGGTCGGCCGCGCCGGCGTTCACTACACGCGGCATGGCCAGTCGCATGAAGGGCAGCGTGAACGCGACCACTTCCCGGTCGACCATGTGGGGCCCACGCAGCGCGACCGCGATGTCGTATCCGTGCCCGAGCAGGTGGGTGAGCACGTACGAGCCCAGGGTGGCCAGGTTCATGGGCCCCATCGGCGTCAGTACCGCCTCCCGCGGGCTGCGGCCGGCCGCGGCCGCGACGAAGGCCCGGGCCTTGTCCGCGATCTCCGTGCCGAGGACCGCCGGATCCCGCTGCGGGAAGGCGGCCAGCGCCGCCCGGTTGGCCGCCGCGAGGCCGCCCGGCGTCCCATTGCCGTAGGGGCGGTCCTCGCCCGCCCCGATGTCCGCCATCAGCTCCCCAGCCAGCGCGAGGTGTGCCGCCGCCTCTCCCACCGTCCACTCCGCGCCCCGCAGCGGCGTGTGCGGGTCGGCCCCTGCCCGCAGCAGCTCCGCGATCCGGTCGGCAGTGACGACAATGGCGTCCTCGGGTGTCATGAGCGCGATCATGTCGACGCTCGGACGTGCTGTCCAGTGCCCTGTCGGCCCCGCTCCCGCCTGTACCTGAAGGACCACTTACCGTGGGTAAGCCATTCATGATCGGGTTCCGGTGACGGAGGGGCCGTCTCGGTCAGGAACGTCGCCTTTCGTCGGTTTCGGTAGGTCGGTGGTTGGGCAGCACCTAGCGACTAGGGGGAAGCTGATGCGACAACGCTCACCTCGGGCCTTGGAGATCACTGTCCTGGTCTCGGCGACGTTCCTGGAGGTCGCTGCCAACTTCGCGGCGAACGCCATCCAGTCGCCCGGTGCGCGTGTCCTCAGCCGCATCGCGCCTCTGGTGGTGCTGGTGCTGCTGAGCGTGGTGATCGTGGGCCAGGTGGTCGTTCACCGACGTACGCACCCCCCGGCCCCACGACCTGCCTGGGATCCGCAGGCCACCCCTTACCCCGGGCTCGCCGCCTTCGGCCGGCAGGACGCTTCCGTGTTCTTCGGGCGGGAAGCAGAGGTCGGCCAGATCGTGCGGCGGCTCAACACGTCCGCGACGGACCCTCGGGAGAGGTTCGTATGCGTCACGGGGATGTCGGGAAGCGGCAAGAGTTCGCTGCTGCACGCCGGAGTCCTGCCACGCCTGCTGAGGTCGCGATGGACCGTCCTGCCGACCGTCGTGCCCGGTCCCGAGCCCTTGGAACGCCTGGCCGACAGTCTGACGCAGCCGGACGGGCGGGAACGTGCGGAGACCGTGCGTCGTCTGCGGGCGGGTGACCTCGCGGGTGTGCGCGGGACGCGTACCCCTGGCAGCGTGCTGTCCGGGCGTACGCTCCTGGTGATCGACCAGTTGGAAGAGCTGATCACCTTCGCCCCCGACGCCGACAGGGAGGCGTTCCTCGCGGCCGTCTCCGCGGCACTCGCGCACGACCGTCGCCTGTGGGTCGTGGCCACCTTGCGAGTGGAGTTTCTGCAGGACTTCCTGACCTGTGGTCAGCCGCAGCTGTTCGCCTCGCCGATGGCGTTGGGCGCCATGTCCACCGCCGAACTCGTCGCCGCTGTCGAGCAGCCCGCCCGCCTTGCCGGTGTGACGTTCGAGCCGGGACTGGTCGCGCGGATCGTCGACGACACCGGCACCGCGGACGCGCTGCCGTTGCTCGGCTACCTCCTGCGGGAGCTTTATCTGTCGATCGGCGACTCCCGTGTGGCCACCAAGGAGAGCTACCTGTCCCTCGGGGGCGTGGCCGGCGCGCTGGCCTGCCAGGCGGACGAGGTCTTCGCCACCGTCGTCGACCAACACGGCGCGGACAGCGTCCTCGGTGTGCTGCTGCGCCTGGTGGGCATGGAGGCGGGCGAACCCGTCAAGCGCCGTGTGCCGTTGACGGCCCTGTCGGACCAGGACCGGGAGATTCTGCGCCCGTTCGACAAAGCGCGGCTGCTCGTCGTCGCCCAGGTCGACACCGTCCCCATGGTGCAGGTGGCTCACGAGGCCCTGTTCCGTCAGTGGCCGCCCCTGCACCAGCAGGTCGCCGTACGCGCCGAACGGCTCAACAGCCGCAGCGAGCTGGAGCGTTGGGCGGCCGACTGGCGGTCCTCGGGACGCAGCCCGGACTACCTCCTCACCGGGGACAGACTCGCCCTGGCCCGGCGCTGGCTGTCCGCCCTGGAGCCCGCGGGAGAAGCGACCTCGGACATGCGGGAACTGGTCACGGCCTCCCGCAGCCGGGACCGGGCCTTTCTGCACCAGGTCTCCGAGTCGGTCGGCCGCTACGTCCTGACCAACACCGAACGCGACCCGGAACTGGGCACCCTGCTCGCGGCGACGGTCCTGGCCGAGTGCCCGCCCACTGCCACGGCGGTACGGGCCCTGATGGCCGCGCTCGCGCACAACCACACCCAGGCCGTGCTCACCGGCCACAGGGCGGGTGTACGTGCCATCGCGTGGTCGCCCGACGGGACATGGATAGTGACCGGGTCGCTGGACGGGACCGCCCGCATCTGGAACGCCGCGACGGGCGCGCCCGCCGCCGTGTTGACCGGCCACACGTCGGGGGTCGTCGGCGTGCACTGGTCGCCGGACTCGCGGCACGTGGCCACCGCGTCCCGCGACCGAACGGCGCGGGTGTGGGAAGCCCTCTCCGGGCAGGCCGTCGCCGTACTGACCGCGTTCGGCGACACGGTCCGCGAGGTCGCCTGGTCTCCCGACGGCACCCGGCTGGCGACCTGTTCGCGCGACCGGCGCATCCGGCTCTTCGACACGGCGAGCTGGCAGCAGACGGAGGAGCTGTCCGACCACCGCAACGAGATCTACCGGCTCGCCTGGTCCCCGGACGGCACGCGGCTCGTCTCCGCCGCCTACGACCGGACCTGCATCGTGTGGACCATGGAAACGGGGCGCCCGGAGCAGGTTCTGGAACGCTCCAACAATCACGCCACGCCCGTGTCCTGGACGCCTGACGGCAGCTGCCTGGTCAGCGCGGTGGATCACCGGATCAGTGTCCTGGACTCCAGGACCGGTCGGGTCAGACGGACCTTCCCCGAACTGAGCGAGCTGGTCACCGATCTGCGATGCTCCCCTCGCGGCGACAGTTTCGCCGTCTCCTCACGGGGACCCGAGGTCCATGTACGCTCCCTCGACCACGGCGGGGAACTCGTCCGCCTGTGCGGACACACCGACCGCGTACAGGGCCTGGCCTGGTCACCGGACGGAGGCCGCCTCGCCACATGCTCCGAGGACGGCACGGCCCGGATCTGGACCATGGGGACACGCAGCACCGAACTGCGCCAGACGGCCGGTCATCCCGGCCCCGTGGTCTGTGTCGGAGTCAGCCCCGACGGCGGTCACATCGCCGTAGGCAGCGGCCACGACCTGAGTGTCCGGCGCACCGACGACGGGCAGAGCGTCAAGACCCTCACCGGCCACACCGCGGTGGTCAATGATCTGCGATGGAGCCCCGACGGGCGCCGGCTGGCAAGCTGTGCCGACGACAACACCGTGCGGATCTGGGGGGCTCTCGACTCAGACGAGCAGCGGACGCTGTTCACCGGCCACGAGACGGTGGAGGCCGTGGCCTGGTCCCCGGACGGCACTCGACTCGCCGTCGCCGGACGCGACCACCGTGCCACCGTGCTGGACGCCGCGACCGGCGCGGACCTCGGACAGTACGGAGAGCACTCCCAATGGGTCTGCGCGCTGGCGTGGTCACCGACCGGGACGATGCTGGCGACCGGTTCGGACGACCACACGGCGCAGATCTGGGACGTATCGGATCGCCGTCTCCTGCACCGTCTGAAAGGCCATCAGAGCTGGGTCGACGCGGTGGCCTGGTCTCCTGACGGTGCCCTGCTCGCCACCAGTTCCGGCGACTGGACCATACGCGTCTGGGACACCGCGACGGGTGGGCTCCAGCACCTCCTGAAGGGCCATGAGGCCCGTGTCCGCGGACTCGCCTGGTCGCCGGACGGCAGCCGTATCGCCACTGGCTCGGACGACCACACGGTCCGTCTGTGGAACCCGTTGGACGGCGGCGAGAGCAGGGTGATCGGCATCCACCGCGACCGATGCTCCTCCGTCGCCTGGCTTCCCGACAGCCGTCGGGTGGTCTCCGGCTCCGAGGACCGCACCACCCGGGTCTGGGCTGCCGAGGGAGACGTCACCGCGCTCCTGTCGGCGGCTCGTGAACGCATCTTCCGCTCGCTGACGGCGGAGGAGCGCCGCACCCACCTGCTTCCCGAGAACGGCAGCGTGTCCGCGGGGAGCGCATGAGACAGAGGGGACCGGGTCGGTTCACGGTGTCCAGGTGGGGGCCTGGCCGGTCCAGCCGATGACGAGGACGATGTCGTCGAGGGCGCCGGAGGCGAACAGCGGGGCGGCGTCGCTTCCGAAGGTGAGCTGCCAGGTTCCGGTGGGGCTCGGGCCGCACAGCGGTGTCCAGGCGGTCGCGTTGCCTCGCCTGGTGCTGGCGATGCCGTTCGTGGTGGTGGCTGTGCCTCCGCTCGCGCCGTGGGTGAGGGTGACCGCCGTGTCGGGCACCGCGGCGCCGCTGGAGAGGTGTACGGCCACGGCGGCGGTGGACAGGGAGCCGACTCCCAGCGGGAAGTCGATGTCCCGCAAGGGGACGGCCACCGTACGGGCTTTGGGGTCGGCGGGGTTGTTGAGGTCGTACCACTGGTCGGGGAAGTCGCGGGCCAGGCTGAACACGCAGTCCGCGCCGCGGCTGCGGTCGGCGTTGAGCCGGGTCAGCAGCTGCCTGCGGTAGGTGTCGTCGTACGCGGCCGTGTAGTCGATGGTCAGCAGTACGTCGGCGATGCTCGAGAAGTCGAAGGGGTTCGCGGCGGGCGGGAGCTGGAACTCCCAGGTGGTGTCCACGCCGCTGGACTCGAACGGCAGCAGGAGGTCCGGCTGGACGTCGAGCTCGAACACCCCGCCGGCGTTGACGGGTGAGGTCAGGGCGATCACTCCGGGATCGGAGCGCACCGTCACGTCCTGGAAGGTGCCGTCCGATCCGGTGGTCACCCGGGAGATGCCGTTGGAGTACAGGGTCGCGCGGATGCCCCGGTCGGGCGGTACGAGCGCGACGAGGCTGGTGCGCACCTGGCGGATGAGGCGCAGGTAGTGGCCGGGGAAGTCGGCGTCGAACAGGGACATCGGTGTGGCGAACGCGAGCGTCCCGGTACGGCGGAACTCCATGAACTCCACCGGCATCAGACGCGCCAGCGAGAACGTCTGGGAGAGATTCAGGCGTCGCCGGGCGGAGTTGAAGGCGTAGTCGTCGAGCCGGGCCAGGTCGGCGGTGAGCTGTTCCGCGCCGGTCAGACCCTGCCGGTCGGCCTGGGCGGTGTTCGCCGTCAGCTCCGCAGGCGACTGCCAGTAGTCGTTGCGGATCACGGTCTGTGCCGGTTCGGCCCGCTCGAAGGCCAGTTGGGCCTGTGCGAGCCGGGCGGTGGCGGTCGCCTGCTGGAGGAAGGACCGGTACACGCCGCCCAGGGTGTTGCTCATCCACAGATACAGGTCGGCGTTGGTGAACTGCTCGCCCAGGAACTTGAGCGTGGCCACGGCCTGGTCGTGCTGCAGCGTGGCCAGGGCCTGCTCCTGGACGGCGATCGTGACCTGGTCGCGGGCCGTGGTGACCTGAGCGGCGGCGACGAGTGACTCCTGCTGCGCGGCGACCTGCTGCAGCCGCCACTCGTCCTTGCGCTGCTCGATGCCGGCCCGCAGCTGGTTGGCCTGCATCTGCGCTTCGAGGGAGTTCTGCTGCAGCTCGAAGGCGCCTTTGACGGCGGCGGTCGCGCCGATGGCGATCGCGAGGGCCTGGCGTGCGCCCCCGCTGAAGATCGCGTCGGCGAAGCTGGCCCCGGCGGAGGCGGCCTGCGCGATGGCGATCGCCGTGTCGGCCTCGGCTATGTGGTCCTTGATGTCGCGCATGTCGGCGTAGTTGGCGAGCAGTTCCTGCTCGTAGCGGCTGGGCGGTGCGTCTATGGCCGCCGCGTAGGACGTGACCATCGTGTCCGCCTTGGTCCTCTGCGCCGTCGCGGCGAGGACGGCGTCGGCGGCCTCCCGCACCCGGCTCGTCGCCACGCCGACCTGCGCGGCCGTGATGTCGATGCCCTTGACCGCGTCGTACAGGCGCAGGCTCCGGTCGTCGTACTTCTCCAGCGCGGCGAGGAAGCCGGCTTCCATCTGGGCTGCCTGGGCGGCGAGTTGCCTGGCCCGTTCGAGGAGGGTCTTGAACCGGTAGGGGGTCGGCTGGACGACCGTCGCGGCCTCGGTGTCCTGGGCGCGGGGCAGGCCCGCGATGTTCCGCCCCTGCCGGATCTTGGCGAGCTGTACCTCCGCCCGGTTGCGCAGCACCTCCAGGTCGGGGATGGGCAGGGCCGGTTCGCCGGAGGTCAGCGGCAGCTGCGGCTGCAGCGCGGGGTTCTGGAGCAGGCGGCGCGCGGTGACGTAGAGGGTGCGGGCGTGCGCCACCGACTCGTCGGTCTCCCGGGTGAACTGGGCGTCGCCGTAGTCGAGATGGCATCGGATCACGGACAGCAGGGTGTAGCGGGTGTAGGGCGCGGGGCGCTTGGCGACGAGCGTGAAGGGGTCCAGCGCGGTCGTCCAGCCGGGCGGGAAACTGAGGTCGGGGCGGAAGACCTTCTCGGTGTTGATCCGGTCGTAGAGGGACACGGGCTTCCCGGCGTCGTAGACGTCGTACGAGTACATCAGCCGGTACCAGTCGAGCGCGGCCTGGTAGTCGCCGGACGCCTGCAGCCGCTGGGCGAGCAGCAGGGGTACGGTCCAGAAGATCTGCGTGTTGTCCGGTTCCGGCGGGCGCTGCGCGGTGCTCAGTCCCGGGTCGAAGTAGCCGAAGGTCCTGTTCATCGCCTTCAGATAGTCCTTCGCCACCTGCGCGGCCACGGAGCCGTTGAAGACGCTCGCGCCGCGTACGGTCTCGAAGAGGTCGTGCAGCGGCCCGGCGGCCGGGACGAGCAGGGCCGGGTCGAGATGGCGCTCGGGGAACAGGAACGCCAGGGTGGCCGCCTGCCAGCTCTCCTTCTCGCCCATCCACGTCCACGCGCCGGTGAAGGAGGCGCCGCCCAGGATCCAGGCGGCCGCGGGATGGTTGGCCGGCAGCTCGCCGGAGCGCTTGGCCGACAGCAGGGACTGGATGCTCTCGATGGCCTGCCGGATGCGGGTGGTGCGCAGTGCGCCGCCGGCCAGGATGTCGATGAAGAACCGCGCCGACATCTCCTCGCCGATGTTGCCGGTGGTGGAGGGGGCGAGGTCCGCCAGGAGGGCGTCGCGCAGGATGGGCAGGGCGGCCCGTTCGGCGGACGCGACGGCCTGGTCGTTGGCATCGGTCAGGTCCTGGCGCTGGGTGATTCGGGCGCGCAGCGTGGACTGCCAGTCCGTGCGGGCACGCGGGTCGACACGGTAGGGGCTGACCGTGGGCCCGGTGGCGCTGGTGAGCACGAAGAAGTCGGGGGAGAGCACGAACGTGGACTCCTGTGCCCGCCAGCTCGCGTAGAGGGTCTCCTTGTGCGCGCCGACGAGCACGGCCGTCGCGTCGCCCCACTCGGCCGTGGTGACGGTCCCGGTGGCCGCGAGCCTGCTCACTTTCCGCAGGTGGAGGAAGCCGCCGCGGGTGAGCCCCGCCGCCGTGAGGGCGGCGCTGATGTCCTCGCCGCGTCCGTCCCTGGCCTCCAGGGCCGCGAGGTCGACGCCGGGCAGCGCCAGGTTCTGCATCGCCGCGAGGCCGGCCACGGGGTCGGCGGCCTTCGTCCGGGCGTCGTTGAGCTGTGCCAGGTAGAGGGTGAGCAGCAGGGTTCGGGAGCCGAGCAGCGTACGGACACGGTCGCCGTTGGGGCCGGCCACGATGTCGGTGGCGGCGATCACGTCGGGGTCGGCGAGCACCCGGTAGGCCGGTGGCACGGTCGGGTGCTGGTCCTGTTCGGCCCAGGTCAGCGCGAGCGCGGTCTGTCGCCACGTCAGCAGCCAGGGCGTCGACGGCAGCCGCAGCGGGTCGGCGCCGGTGGTCGCCTGCAGTCCGAAGACGGTCTCCAGCACCGACTCGGCCGGACCCGTGGCGTCCAGCAGCAACAGGTCGAGCTCGTCGGGCGAGGTCGCCGACAGCCGGATGCCCAGCCGCGCGGCGAGGGCTTGCCGGAAGGCCGGGTCGGCGCCCCGGGCCAGGCGCAGTTCGGTGTACGAGGTCCCGGCGGCGGCGAGCAGTGCCGTGTACGCGGCGATGCGATAGGCCCGGTCCCCGTTCGCACCCGGTGTGGTGGAGGTGTTCGTGGCGGCGATGTAGGAGCGGAGCACCTCGATGGGGACCCGCAACTGGTTGATCTGGCGGTTTCCCTGGTCGACGGCCGCCGACAGCGGCTGGCTCAAACGGTCGACGGGCTGCAGCAGGGCGCCGACCAGGGTGTGGGTGTCCAGCGGCGTCGGCGGGGTCCCCGGCAACGTCACCTGCTCCTGGGTGAACGACAGCAACGCGGCAAGGTATTCACGGTCGTTGAGCCGTTCGTCCAGCGTCTTGGGGGTGTACGAGCTGATCACCGTCACCGGGACGGTCTGCGGGGCCGCCATCGTGTTGCCCGCGGAGTCGGTCGCCCACACGTAGATCGTGTGCGCGCCGAACCCGGCCGGCGTCAGCGGCACCGAGGCGGTCCAGTTCCTGAAGTCCCCGGCGGCCGCCGGGGTCGCCGTCGTCCTGGTTCCGGTGGGTGTCAGGGCCCAGGCCACCGAGGCGCTGCCGCCGACCATGCCGCTCTGGAGGTCCGTCGCCGTGCCGTGCATGGGGACGGTCGCCGCGCCCGTGTCGTCGCCGACGATGTTGCCGTTCTGCGGCGGATAGTCGACAAGCACCTGCGCCGGGGAGACGTCCTTGCAGGTCACCGAGGTGGTTTTGGTCGAGCCGGCCCCGTCGGGATCCGCGACGGTGACCGAGATGGTCCGTGTTCCCAGCGGCATCGGGGCGAGACGGATCGTCGTCTGGAACTGGGTGGTGCCCAGGGGTATCTGACCGGTCGTCACCTTGTCGTCCCAGGTGACACTGACGTTGAGCGGGAGGTACTGGTCGCTCGTCGTGGTGACCTGGACGGTGATGTCCTTGCCGGCCTCGTCCAGGTTGACCGTCGTGCCGGCCGTGGGTGCCGCCACCGTGAACGCGGGCGGCCCGGCCGCGTAGACCCGCACGCTCATCGGGGCCGACGAGTAGACGGTCCCGTCGGTGGTCACCGCGGACGCCACCAGCGTGTGCGTGCCGGGGGTCTGGAAGGTCACCGCCTCGGTGCCGCCGCCTCCCCGGTGGTCGGCGATGACCTGGACGCCGTCGACGCTGATCCTGGTCTCCTGGAAGGTGACCATCGGCTCGTCGTTCCAGCTGAGGTCCCCGGACAGCCACACCCAGTGCGTGCCCCGGTCGGCGTTCACCGTGACCGCGGTCGCGACTCCCGCCACCACACGGGCGGTGATCGGGGTGATGGTCACCGACGGGAAGACTTCCGGGGGCGCCTTGGGGATCGTCTGGGTGATCAGGGCCGGCTCGGTGGCACCGCCCGGGGCTGGGGATTCGCTGACGCTCACGAGAATTCCAATCCGGTCTTGGGGCTTCTTCTTCGGCTGCTGGCCGTCGTGTCGCACGGGCAGGGACAGGACCTGCGAATTCACCGTGGTCGGGTGAGGCGCACCTGCGGAACGGGGGTGAGGTTGCTCGTGTCGGCCATCGGCGCCACCGGTTCCACGGCGATGGGCGGTGGGCCCGGCACGCCCGGAGGGTTGCCGCCGCCGACGCCTCGGAGGATGTCCAGGTACCGGGAGTCCGCTGCGACGGACGGCTTCGGCGACAGCAACTGGTCGAGGGGGATCCGGCCCAGGGGCTGACGGGTGGTGGAGTGGACCGCCTCGACGGAGGGCATGCCCAGTTCCCGATGGGCCACCGACCTGCGTACCCCCTCACCGATGCGGAAGCGTGGAGTCTGAGGGGGTTCGGCGCGGGGCGCCTTGGGAGCCGGGGCGGCGGGTTCGGGGGCCTTGGACTTGAGGAAGGTGGGCTCCGCGGGTGGCCCGGCCGGCGGCCGGGCGCCGGCACTCGGTTTCCCGCCGCCTGTTCCCGTCGGTCTCGGTGCGGGGCCCGGCCGGGGCGGCGCGGACGGGGGGCCGAGCGGCCGGCCGGTCTGCCACATCGCATAGCCCTGTGCGGCCATATGAGCGAATCCGGCGGCCGCCACCACGTTCTCCTCGAACTGCTGGGCCGAAGGACCGGCGAGTGTGCCCAACGCGGTGGGTGCGGGCGCGCCTCGAACCGTCTGGACGGCCCCCGAGCCGGCCACGTCGGCGCCCATCACCATCAGCGGGCCGCCGGCGATGCATCCGACCCCTGTTTCGCACAGCGCCGCTCCGGCGACGAAGGCGCCCGCGCCGGCCACCACCTTGGCGGCGCCCGCCGCTCTGGGGGCGATCTCCTCCTTGGCGAACTCCAGCGGAGCCCATTCCCGTGGATCCCACGTGAACTCCCAGTCCGTGCCGCGGGTGTCGGTCCGGTTGACCGGATCACCGCCGCACATCGCGTACTGGTTGACACCGCCGGCCGGGCCGGTTGGATCGCACGAGGCCCAACGCGCCGTCGAGGGGGCGTAGTAGCGCGCGCCGTGACGGGCGAGCCCGCTCTCCTCGTCGCGTTCCCGGCCCGTGAACCGGTACCGCTTGCCGGTGTAACCGCCGAAGCTGGTCTCGCCGTACGGCGTGTACTCCTCGCGGTTGGTGAGGGTGCCGGTGCCGTCGAGGACGGCGGTGCTGCTGCCGAGGTGGTCCGGCAGGTGGTACGCGGTGGCGGGGCCGCGGTCGTCGGGGTGGGCCGCACCGAAGCGGACCAGGGCGACGCGCTGGTGCCCGTCCATCACGTGGACGTGGTTGTTCTGGGCCGCGCTCGGGGTCCCGGTCGCCCAGCGGTGGTGCTCGAACGTCTCGTCGAGGTAGTGCGTGACCTCCACGGCCCCGCCCTGCCGCCGGACCAGCTTCTTCACCCGCTCGCCGGTCGCCGCGTACAAGTACTGGGCGTGCACGGAGGGTTCGGCTCCCGCGGTCTGGGTGGCGAACGCCGTCAGCCGGTCGGCGTGGTCCCACCCGAAGTGCCGGGACGTGGTCTCGGACAGCAGGTTGCCGTTGGGGTCGAAGGCGTAGTCGTACGGTGTGCTCCCCACGGTCGTCCGCTGGAGCCGGTTGCTGCCCGCGGCGACGGTGTGGGCGCGGGTGAAGCCTCCGGTGCCGGTGTGGGACAGGGCGAGCAGGTTCCCGGCCGCGTCGTGGCCGTAGGTCTCGGTGTACGCCTGGGTCCGTGTCACGTCGGTGCCGCGCGGCAGGCCGGACCACGGGTCGCCGGCAGCGGGCGCCTGGTGCTCGCGTCCGGTCGCGGACAGCAGTCGGTACGCCGGGTCGTAGGAGAACCTGCGGTTGAGGGCGTCGCCGCTGCCGAGCAGCGCGCGCAGGGCCGGGTCGGTCGTCGAGAGGGCCTCGGGGTTGCCCGGGATGCCGCTGCCGGGCGCACGGTCGCGGAGCGCGAGGATGTTCCCGACGACGTCGTAGTCGTAGCCGTGGTCCTGGAGCGCGGCTCCGGCCGGACGGTACGTCGCTCCGTCGGCGAGCGTGTAGGGCTCGCTTCGCATCCTGACGGGCCGGAAGGTGTGCGGGTCGTAGGCGTACCTGGTCATGATGCCGTTGCCGTAGGCGATGAGGGTCCGCTGGCCCTTGGCGTCGTAGGCGATCCGCTGCACGTGGGCGGCGCCGTCCAGCGCGACCGACTCCAGCACCCCGGCGCGGTTGTAGCCGGGCCGCACCTCCCGGCGGCGGCCTTCGGCATCGGCCGGCAGCAGCCGCGACACGACCCGGCCCAGCGCGTCGTAACTCGTCGTGGTGACGTAGTCGGCCGGTTCCAGCAGTACGGCGTCCCGCGCGGCCTGGTCCTGGCCCGCGGCCGGCGTCCAGTCGACCTGGAACGGTGCCACCCGCCACCCGTTCGCCGCCGCGGCGGTGTAGGTGGCGAGGACCGGGCCGTCGGCGATCACCCGGCGGGCGGATTCCAGTACGCCGCCCTTGAAGTCGACGGCGGTGGTGGTGACCAGGCCCGCCTCGTCGCGATGGCGTGCCGGTCTGCCGAGCAGGTTCGCCGCGCGGGCCGCGGCGCGCTCGGCGGCGGGCTGGCCCGGCGTGCCGGCGTCGCCGTACTCGACGATCTGCCGGAGTGTCACCGCCTTCGACGCGTCGTCCCGGGCCCAGACGCGGGCCGGCCGGTGCAGCGCGTCGAAGGCGGCGAGCGTCAACGCCCCTTTGGCGTCGCGGGATTCGACCGGGCTGCCGAGCGCATCGGGCACGGTGTCGCGTCGGCCGCCGTCGATGCCGTCGGCGCGCCAGCATCGCTTGACGAGGTCGTAGGTGTAGGCGAAGGCGGTGCGCTCCAGCGGGTCGGTGACCGAGACGAGGTTGCCCTGGATGTCGTACGCCGAGACCGTGGTCAGCAGGTCGCCGCCGGTGGTTCCGTTGCGGACGACCGCGCGTACCGTGCGGCCGAGCGCGTCGAACTCGGCGCTCGCGGGGGTGTTCCAGTGCCCCTGGAAGGCGGCGCTGGTGTCCGGGTGGGTGCGGCCGGCGTTGTCGTTGGGGTCGTAGGTGTACGACTCCCACGGTGTCGGCGTGTACCGGTCCGGGTCACTCAGGTCGGCGGGGACGCCGAACAGGACGCGGTGTTCGCTGCCGTCCGGGTTCAGCGTCCTGACGACCTGCCCGCGCGGATCGTAGAACACGCGTGCCCGTTGGCCGAGTTGGGCGTCCGGTGTCGGCGCGTAGTCGTAACCGGTGGAGAAGAACGGCTCGTACTTCTGCACGACCCGGCCTTTGTTGTCGTAGATCTGCCAGCCGGAGACGATCACGTTGTCCGGGTCGGACGGACCGCGGGTGCGCCCCGTGGTGTCTCCGACCGGTGCCAGATCTCCGGCCGGTATGACGCCGCCGCCGAACGCCGGGTCGCCGAACAGCGTGTCCTCGGCCTGAGCGCGGGACTGCAGCACCCGGCCGAATCCGTCGGAGAACTCCACCGAGACGATCACCTCGTCACGTACGGCGGTGGGGACGCCGGTGTCGCCGTCGTGGTGGATTCGCCGGGTGCTGCGCACCGAGGCGGGTTCTCCTCGTGCGGCGAACGCGAGCAGGTCGTAGGAGATCCGGGTGCTCGGTGCGTCGCGGTCTCCTTCGCCGTTCTTGCCGCGTACGAGGTGGGCGGTGACGAGTCCGGTCGGGGAGAAGACCACGGCCGAGGTGTTTCCGTTGGCGTCCGTCGTCTCCCGGGCCTGCAGGAGCCGGTAGTCGTAGGCGGCGGCCATCTCCAGCCCGGCCGGGTCGACCGCGCGCACCGGCAGCAGGTCGTGCCGGTCGTAGTCGATCCGGCTCTCGGCGCCCAGCGGGTCGAGCGACGCGACCGGCAGTCCGCGCGGCACCCTTCCTGCGACGTGGACGTCGTAGCGGTGGCGCGCGCCGATCACGTAGTGGCCGCCGGGCGATCCGGGTACGTCGGTGTCGGTGTAGTGGGCGTGGCCGGCCAGCGGTGGCAGCAGGCGCTGGAACTCCGGCGGGTAGTCGGCCGGCCAGGAGGCAGCCCCGCCCGGCACGAGGTACGGGGGCCGGGGGTCGCCCGGGGGGTGGAGCGTGTCGAGGAAGGCGTCGGTGAACGCGAGCGACTCGGTGCGGGTGGGCAGGCCGTACTCGCCGAGCGTGCCCAGCGGCAGTCCGAGGTAGGCGTCGCCGTCGTAGAACGTCCGGGTGTGGCCGATGACCTGCAGGGACACGCCGTCCGCGGTGGCCTGCGCGAGTTCCGTCAGGACGGCGGAGCGCAGGTCGGAAACGGACGGTCGGCCGTCGTTGACGACCTCGTAGCCGGTTGTCCGCGCGATCCGGTCGACGAGATAGTGGCCGGCGTCGTCGCGGCGGGCGTATTCGGTGGTCGTGAAGGTGGCCAGGTACGGCTGGGGGGAGGGGGCGGTGGCCAGCGGGTCGCGGCCCCGGGGCACCGCGACGGCGAGCTCGCCGGTAGCGAAGCCGTACGCGTCGTAGCCGGTGGTGAAGGTGAACCGCGTCATGGGTTCGGTGCCGCGTTCCCACTGGGTGGTCCGGCTGCCGAGGGTGAACGGGAAGAAGATCCGTTCCCGGCGCGGGTCCTCGCCGGCGGTCGGGGCGGACTCCTCGCGTACCCCGGAGAGCGTCTCGGTCACCGTGTAGGGGAGGCTCGCGCGGGCGGTGTCGTCGAGGGCGTACAGCTCCGTGCGCAGCACCTGCCCGCGAAGCGCGCGCAGCGCGGCCCGGCGGGCGTCGCGCGGCAGGGCGGCCAAGAACGCGTCCTGCGCGGCCGGGCGGGACAGCACCGGCGCGTCGCCGGCCCAGTACTCGTGCCGCAGGTCGAGTTCGGTCCAGTCGCCGGCCTCGTCGGCGGCGACCGGCCCGGGATGGAACCAGCTCTTGGTCAGCGTGGGCGGCGAGTAGTGCTCGGAGGGCACCGCGCGGGTCCCGGTGGGCGCGGCGCCGAAGACCTCCGTGTCGAGGTGCTCGACCATCGCGAAGCCGCGGAACTCCCGCTCCACGCCGTCCCAGTAGCCGTGGTGATAGCGGCACTCGGTGCTGAGCCGGCCGCCCGATATCCGGTCGTCGACCTCGACCTTCGTCACCACCTGCACGGGAAAGGGCAGCGTGGTCCGCCAGCGGGTCGCGGGATCGGCCTGGTCCCGCAGGTATTCCCGGGTCGAAGGCGTGTACGTCACCCGGGTGAGCGCACCCAGGTTGTTGTCCATGCCGGTCAGCAGGTACGGCTTGGTGGAACCGGTGATGTCGAGGAAGCGCAGGTTCGCGCCGCTCCGTCCCGGGCCGCCCGCCGAACGGCTGAACAGCAGCCCGGCCATGCCGGTGCCATACAGGTCGGACAGCCGGACCGAGTCCGAGCCGACGAGATCCGGGGTGCCGTGGACGGTGACCGGCTCGGCGGTCCAGGCGTTGCCCGACCGGTTTCCCCACAGCGACACCCGGCCGCGGTCGACGTAGACCAGGTCGGCGATGCCGTCGCCGTCCACGTCGCCGAGCAGCACCCGCCGCGGGTCGTATCCGTCGGGCAGCCGCGGCGAGTCGCGCATCGTCACCTGCGCGCCCCAGCGGTTGTAGCCGAGGTTCGGCCAGTACGAGATGTTGCCGTTGCGCAGCAGCACGAGATCCTGGAGACCGTCGCCGGTCATGTCCGCGAGCCGCACCCGGGAATCCGACAGGTCGACGCCGGGCCCGCTGCCGTTGCTCTCCGCGGTGGCCCGCCAAGCCAGTTGCGGATCCGGGTCGTTGAACCAGGCCTCCAGGCGGCTGCCCGAACGCAGTACGTCCGTCAGCCCGTCACCGTCGAGATCGACCAGTTTCACGTTCGGGTCGGCCAGGCTCACGCTCGGTGCCTGCCGGTAGGGCCGGAAGGAATGCCGTGACCAGCCGCCCGCGAACGTCGTCGGGAAATACCCCGTGGGGCCGCTGCCCCCGGCCGAGCGGGCGCCCGGCGTGGCGGCGGGGGAGACGACCAGGTCGGCACGCCCGTCCCCGTCCGCGTCCAGGAACGAGACACCGGACGCTCCGAGCCGGAACGGCGGGGCCTCGGACAGTGTCCTGGGCAGCTCGAAGCGGCCGTTCCCGGCGTTGCGCCAGACGCGTTGCGCGGCGCCGAGTTCCACGACGTCGGGCAGGCCGACGCCGCGGAGGTCGACGAGCGCGTATGTCGGGTTGTCGAGCGCGCCGGCCGGGAGACCGGGGCCCGTCACGGGGGCGAAGGCGCGGCTCGCCGGGTCGAAGTCGGTGTAGGCGAACGCCAGGGGCGGGAGGGACTCTTCGGCGGGGGCGGGCGCTGCGGCGGCAGGGGTGACCGTGTTGTTCTCGTCGGGCGCGGCTTGTGCAGTGGTCGGTGCGAAGGGCTCGCCGCCTGACGCGGGCCCGCCCGGGCCGTCCCCCGGCCCCGGCCCGCCCGACCCGGTGCCTCCCGTCCCCGGAGTGCCCGTCGAGTTGTCCGTGGTCCCCTCGTCGATGCCGACGCAGGTCACGTCGGTCAGCAGGGACACGCCGTTGAAGGCGGCCTGGTCGTAGCGGAGGCGGTACTCGCGGGCGACCCGTGCCACCCCGTCGGCCGCGTGCGTGCTCACCCGGATCGTGTCGCAGCGCAGGGACGTCCTGACCTCGAAACCGGCCCGGTAGTCGGAGAACGGGTCGGGGCGCTGGGAGTGGTCGAAGTCCACCGTGACCAGGAACGCCGGGTCGGTCCGGTCGCCGTAGTCCGCGTAGTCGATCCGGGCGAGCAGCGGCTGGTCCCAGACCCGGCCCGGTTCCCGACCGAGATCGCGCAGATAGGAGTACCTGATCAGGTTGCCGAGGGCGTCGGTGGTCTCGGTGATCCGCCAGCCGAAGACATGGCCCGGCGCCTCGGGGTCGGCGACCGCGGCCGGGTCCCGCCAGCCGTCCGGTGCGCCGGCCGGCCGCGGGGTGCCGTACCTGGTGCGGGAGCCGTCCTTGCCGCGGACCTCCCAGTAGTCGCCGGTGGCGTCGGCGACGTGCTCGATCCGGGTGAACATGCCCTCGGTTCTCGGCCGGTAGCGCACCCGCCCCGGAGCGCCGCCCACGACGGCGACCAGATCCTCCGCACCCGACAGCACGAACACATCGGCATCGGTGTAACGGGGCAGGCCCCGCGAGGTCTTCCGGGACACGCCCGGCAGGGAGAGCTGCCAGCCGAGTCCGAAGGGTCCGTTGCCCCTGCCGGTGCTGTAGGCGAGCGTCAACTGGGGCTGCAGACCGCCGCGTCCGGCCGGGAGCGTGATCGGGATCGAGAAGTTTCCGGTCCCGGTGAACAGGTCGGGCGAGAATTTCTCCCCCAACCCGCCCACGGCGCCACCCCCCTTGGGCAACGAGATGACCGACCCGGCCGCGGCGGTGTCGGTGCTGCCCTCAACGCCCATGTGCCGTTCCCCCAGTTTCCGACGATCAGCGAAGGTCCCCGTACATTCGGTGGTCTGCCGTGCACGGGTGCCCGTGAGCAATGTGGCGGGTGAGCAAAGGCCCGTCACGTCCTGTTCCACTGAGCGGACCGCGCGACACATCCCACGGGCGAAAGGGAAGGCGGAGGCGAGCTCCGCGGCGGCGGGGGGTGTGGCGGGGGGTGCCCCTGTCTCTTTCGTCGAGCCGGGTGAGGATGGCCGGCACCCATGGGCACGAGCATCCGTGCCGGGCAGGGCTACGCCCTGTGTGAGCCCTCGGGCGTGTGTAGGGCTGGATCCTGGGAGTATGCCTTCAGGCAACCGACGAATGTGTTGGTGACGGCGACCAGCGGTACGGCGACCACCGCGCCGCCGATGCCCGCGGTCATGCCGCCGGAGGCCACCGCCAGCACCACGGCCAGAGGATGCACGCGTACCGCGCGGCCGAGGATGAACGGCTGCAGGATGTGGCCTTCGATCTGGTGCACGGCCAGTACCACCGCCAGTGTCATCACGGCAGTGAACACGCCGTGGGTGACCAGCGCGATGACCACGGCCAGCGCGCCGGAGGCGACAGCGCCGACCAGCGGGATGAAGGAGAACAGGAAGATGAACACGGCGAGCGGGACAGCCATCGGGACGTCGAGGAAGTAGATGCCGATGCCGATGGAGAAGGCGTTGATCAGCGCCACGACCACTGTGCCGCGCACATACGCCGTGAGCGTCGCCCACGCCCGCGGCCCGGCGCCGGCCACGCCCGGCCGGGCGTTCGCGGGCACCAGCTTGAGGGTCCACTCCCAGATCCGCTTGCCGTCGTAGAGCAGGAAAAGGGTGGAGAAGAAGGTGAGCAGGATGCCGGTGAGGGCCTCGACGACGACCGTCACGCCCTCCAGGCCGACCGAAGTAATGGCGTCCGTGTTCGCGCCGACCGCATCGGCCAGGCTCTGAGCGACGCCGTTGATCTGCTTGTCGGTGACGTGGAAGGGGCCGTCGAGCAGCCTGCGGCGCAGATCCTCGATACCGCTTTGGACCTGCTCGGAGAGGCTGTCGACGTTTTCCAGGACCTGCCAGATCACGAACCAGCCCAGGAGGCCGATGACGGCGAACCCGAGGATCGCGGTGAGCGCGGTCGCGGGCCCGCGCGGCACCCCTGTCCGCTTCAGCCGGGCGACGGCGGGTTCGAGCAGGGCGGTCAGCAGCAGCGCTACGACGAAGGCGAACGCGACCAGCTGGACCGCACCGACGACCCGCATCAGCACCCACACGGTCCCGGCGAGCACCAGCAGCCGCCAGCCGACCTCAGCGGCGACCCGTACCCCCCAGGGGACGGCCAGCGCGGGCTCAGGGCGCGAACCGGAAGCCGACGGCACTTGCGACATGATCCGTCCCTAGAACTGGGTCTCAGGAGAACTGGGTCTCAGGAATGTGTGCAGAACAGAACATCGGAGGGGGCCTTCCGCACGTCTAGCGGACGGAACGGATGCGGTACACAAGGAGCGCTCCGACGGCTGCGGCCGCGCCTACGAGGGCGAACAGGAGCGGGTAGCCGCGGTCCGAGCTGATGACCACGCCGGCGATCAGCGGAGCGATGGCGGGGGGCACGACCGAGCCGATGTTCATGATGCCGAGATCCTTGGCCCGGCTCTCGGCATCGGGGAGAACCTGTGTGATCAAGGCCTGGTCGACGGCCATGTACGCACCGAAGCCACCACCCATGAGAGCGGATGCCACCAGCATGACGGTGAGGCTCGGGGCGCTCGCCAGCAGGAAGCCGGAAGCCGCCTGGAGCAGCGCCGCAAGAGCGACGAAGATACGTCGTCGACCGAGGCGGTCGGACAGCACACCGGCGACAGTGGTGGCCACCAGGCCGGCGAGGAGATAGAGCACGGTGCAGGCCAGCAGGCTGCCGTCCGGATCGGAGACCTTGAGGCCGTCGGTGAGGAAGTAGAGCGTGTAGCACGTGCCCAGCGAGTTGGCCAGATTCACCAGGAGCCGTCCGCCGAAGGCCCAGGCGAATTCCCGGTTCCGGAGTGAGCTGCCCATGGACGCGACCAGTTCTCGGATGCTGAGCGGCGCCTCGACCGGGAAAGCGGTGTCGCGATGAGCGGTCAGGAACGGCACGATGCAGACGATCAACAGGGCCGCGATGACCGCGAATCCGGACAGGGGAGACAGCCCGAAGGCCGACACGAGGGCGATGCCGACGACCACACCGAGGGCCTGGGGACCGTAGATGGCGCTGGAGATCATGCCGCGCTGCTTTTCGGGAACACGGTCGGCGATGACGGCGGTGAGCCCGGCGGTGGCCGCACTGAGCCCGATCATGCTGACAGCCCACGCCACCACCACACCCGTCACGGTGGTCTGCGCGCCGGTGACGATCAGTCCGGCGGCGAAGGCGATCGCGCCTGCGGCGAGCCAGAGTCTGCGTCGGCCGAAGGGGCTGCGGGAACGGTCGCACAGGGCGCCGCACAGGGGCAGGGCGATGAGCGCGACCAGCCCGGAGACACCGTTGACCACGGCGAAGTCGTAGACCTTGGAGGGCGGGTCGATCGTCTCCAGTTGCTGGGGGAGCAGAAGCTGGAGAGGGACGAGATTCGCCATCCAGAAGCCGAACCAGACCAGGCCGTACAGCGTCGTCCAGCGACGGGTGACGGGTTCGGCCGGTCCATGGGCGACGGCCTGGCCGACGGAGCCCGCAAGGGCCGGAGCGGGGGAGTCGAAGTCGGGGAGCATCGGGCCTCCGGGAGACTGGGCCGAGGACGGGGGAGTGGTCAGAGGAAGGCGTGTCCTTCGCCCCGGTAGGTGAGGACCTGGCCCACGTGCTCACTTCCTGACACCAGGTGGAGGGTGTTCACCCGCTCGCACAGTTCGCCGGCTTTGGCGTGCCGGAACCACACGTGGTCCCCGAGGCGCAGTCCGTGCGCTGCCGTGCCGAGCACCGGCGTCTGCACCTCTCCCGCGCCTTCCAGGGGGTTCGTCCGCAGGCCCTGGGGCCAGGCCAGGGTGGGCTGACGGTCACGGCCGGTCGGTCCGGAGGCGATCCAGCCGCCCCCGAGCACGGTGGCGATCCTGTCGGTCGGGCGGCGTACGACCGACAGGACGAAGTAGGCGGCGGGCCGCGGACGGAAACGCCGGTAGAAGTCGAACAGCCCCGGTCCGTACAGGCCTGATCCGGCGCCGATCTCGGTGATGACGTGCTCGGACGCGGTCTGTTCGATGGAGCCGGTGCCGCCGCCGTTGACGAACTCCAGCGGTGCGACGGCCTCGACGGCGGCGATGGCGGCGGCGCGCCGGTCGGCCAGCTCGCGGGCGGAGAGGCGCTGCATGGCGCGGAGCGCTGCCCGCTTGAGCGGGGAGCCGGGCTGGTTGTCGCCGAGGCCGGCGATCTGGCCCTCGTAGGACATCACTCCGGCCAGGCGGAACCCGGGGCGGCCCTCGATCTCCCGGGCGAGCGCCGCGGCCTGCCGTGGGGAGTGCACGGGGGAGCGGTACGGGCCCAGGTGGATGCGGCCGCCGGCCAGTTCCAGCGCGGCGTCCAGGTCGATGCACACGCGCAGCTCGGGCCGGGAAGCGCCCACCACATGGTCGATGAAGTCCAGTTGGCCCACGGAGTCGATCATGAGGGTGATGCGGGCGGCCGCACGCTCGTCCTTCGCGAGCCGCTGCAGCGCGGTGCGGTCCGCGGTCGGATAGCCGATGACCACGTCCTCGTGGTCTTCTGCCAGCCACAGGGCCTCGGGCAGAGTGAAGGCGAGGATGCCGTGGTAGCCGTCCCGCTGGGCGGCCCGCTGGATCAACTCGCGGCTGCGGAGCGACTTGCTCGCCACCCGGATGGTGGCGAGCCCGCCCGTCCGGCGCGTCAGATCCTCGGCGTTGGCGTCGAAGGCGTCCAGGTCCACCACGGCGAACGGCGGATCCAAGTGCTCGGTGGCCCGGTTCAGTTGGGCCATCCGGACCTCGCTCAGTCCGGCGAGGGCAGAGGCGGCCGATTTCATGTCCGGCCCGGACACCACATGTGCGCTCACATCCGCACCCTTTCTCGGTAGTTGACGTTGACCGGCCTGGTCAGCGGCGGCCGGAATCCGCGAGGGTCAGACGGTGGACCGGTCCGAAGGCCGTGCCGTGCCGGGCCGGCGGGCGCCCGCCTTGGCGGCGATGAGGCGTTCCCGGTGCCGTCTGCCCCTGGCCTCGGCGAGCGGAATCACCCACCGCATCAGGCGGGGGAAGACACCGGCGATCCGCTGGACCCGACCGCCCACCGGCGGGAACACCACCTCGACCGGTCTGGAGACGATCGCGTCGACGACGGTCTCGGCGATGTCCTCGGGGGCGTACGACTTCTCGGCGAAGGAGATGGCACAAGCGGGGTCGGCCATCTCCTGGTCGAGCATGCCCGTGCGCGTGGACGGAGGATGGATGATCGTGAAGTTGAGGGGCCCGTCGCGTTCCTCCAGGGCCACGCTGTGGTGGAAGGCCCGCACCCCGTACTTCGAGCCGCAGTAGGTGGCGTATCCGGGCAGCGGGAGGAACGCCGTCATGCTGCAGACGGTGATGATGTGGCCGTGGCCCTTCGCGGTCATCCGCTCGATCGCCGTGCAGGTGCCCGTGATGGTGCCGAGCAGGTTGACCTCGACGATGTCGCGGTGCTGCCGGGGGCTGAGGTCTCGCGCGTGGCCGGTGTGGGTGATGCCCGCGTTGTTGACCAGGACGTCTACGGCACCGAACGCGGCCTCCGCCGCTTCGAAGGCCTTGTCCCAGGCTGCCGGATCGCGGATGTCCAGTACGCAGCCGGCGGCCCGGCCGCCCAGGCTGAGCGCGCGGGCCTGCACGGCCTGCTCGTCGACATCGGTCAGCATCACCCGGTGACCGCGTGCCACCGCCAGCTGCGCGATCGCGGCGCCGATGCCGGAGGCCGCACCGGTGACGAGAAGGACCCGGCTGTTTCGAGGCGTTCCACTCATGGCCACAGAGTCTCCTGGTCGTATGTCCAAGTCAATCGTCCAACATAAAAATCGGTCCCGGTTGTCACCGAGGGATTCACAGGCGGAACATCTCGATGCGGCCGCCGCTCAGTTCGGCGGCGCGCACGGGATCGTCGGTCGGCACGGTCGCCGCGAACAGGGTGCGACCGTCGAGCCCCGCGACCAGGCAGCCCAGGGTGTTCTGGCTGGTCGCGACGCGATCGAGGACACGGCCGCCCTCGGCCACGCGCACGCATTCGCCGCGCAGAGCGTTCGCGATCCACATCGTCGCGCCGTCGCTGTGCCAGGCGATGCCGTCGGGGGCGATCGGTGAGGCGGAGCGCTTGGCGATGGCCGGATGGTCCAGGAGTGCCGAGACGCGCCGGGTGATCCTGCCGAGCGGTCCCGGATCGTTCACCGCACGCCACAGGAACGGTGAGATCAGCGGGGCCCAGGGTCGGGGCTCGCCCAGTCTGCCGTCCGGGAGCACGGGGAAGGCGGAGAGTCGCATGGCGAGGGTCTCGGCCGCCACCAGGGTGGCGCCGTCGGCCGTGAGGACACATCCGTTGGGGAAGAGCACCGGCCGCGTCACGCCCAGCAGGGTCCCGTCCGGGGCCAGGCAGGCGATCGGTGTTTTCGGTGGACCGGGCGGCGCGTAGAGCATGGCGTTCGCGTGCTCGCGGGCGAACGCGTGGTAGTCGAAGCCGAAGTTGCCGACGTACGCGCGCCCCAGCGGATCGACGAGCATGTCATTGACCGGGCCGCCCACAAGGTGCCGCAGATCCGCGTGCTCGACGAGCTCGCCGCCCGCCTCCAGCCGGTACACGACGCCTCCGTCCATGGAAGCGACGAGCATGCGCCCGTCCGGAAGCCAGCCGAGCCCGCCGGCCCGGCCAGGGACCTTGAGCACCGTCTCGGCTTCCCCGTCGCCGTCCCAGCGGTGCACCGTGCCGTGCGCCAGATCGGAGAACCACAGGGCCCCCTGATGCCAGCGCAGGGACTCGGGAACACCGAAGCCGCTCAACGCGACCGATGTCGTCCGCTTCATCCAGCTGCTCCTCGGTGACGGTTCGCCCTGGGGTTCCCAAGAGTTGGACGCTTGTACAGGACGCTTGACTTGTACGGGCGACCGTCTCATTCTGGGCGAACCGAAGTCAACGTTCCGGCAGGAGTTTTTCCGTGGCTCAGACTCGATCGCTCCCACCAGACGGCGCCCGGCCGGACGCACACATCGCAGTGGACAATCCGGCCACCGCAGCAGTGGTCGGCCACGTCACCGACGCGTCGACGGAAGAGGTGGCGCAGGCGGTCGCACGAGCCCGGCGGGCGCAGCCGGGCTGGGCGGCACTGAGTGCCCGCAGCCGCGCGGACCTCTTCGCACGTGGCCGTCAGTGGTTGCTGACCCACAGGCAGGAGGTCACGGACTCCATCGTCGCGGAGAACGGCAAGGCGGAAGAGGACGCGATCGTCGAGATCGTCTACTGCGTCAGCGCCTTCGCCTACTGGGCCAAGCACGCACGGCACCACCTCGCAGAGACGAAGATCCGTTCACTCTCGCCGTTTGTACTCGGGCGCAGCATGTACACCCGCCGCGTACCGCTCGGCGTCGTCGGCGTCATCGGTCCGTGGAACAACCCGTTGATCAACTCCTTCGGTGACGCCATCCCCGCCCTGGCCGCAGGCAACGCGGTCGTCCTCAAGCCCTCCGAGTGCACGCCGCTGACCGCGCTGCTCATGGAGAAGATGACCCGCGAGTGCGGCTGGCCCAAGGACGTGTTCCAGGTCGTCACCGGGGCCGGCGCCACCGGCCGGGCTGTCGTGGACCACGCCGACTTCGTGATGTTCACCGGGTCGACGAAGACCGGCCGGGCCGTCGCGGCACGGGCGGGCGAGCGGCTCATCGGGTCTCTCCTTCGTGGATACCCCCGGCTTCAGCCGGGGGAGGGAGCGAAGTTCCTGCGGAGCAGGGCAGGAAGAGCCGGTTCGCCGCCAGGGCGGACCGGCGTTCCACCGTCGAC